>JADJTD010000001.1:3950000-4150144 GCA_016711345.1 Chloracidobacterium sp. | reverse complement strand
AACGACTGGCATTGTGGTTTTGCAGCTGTAGAGATCGCGTCAAGACGTCGTTACGAACAGTATTGGCAGGGAACGCGAACTTCAGCATTTTCCATACAAATATGGCCTATCAGGGCGGCTTTGGACTGGGCGAATTACCTGCATTAGGCTTTACTTCTGACTTTTAGGTAAGCTAGTTTAGTTTCAATGGTTGTGCTTCTGCAATAAAGGCAGGACTTGAAGTTTCTGATACGATTTCTTCAGTCTCAAAACGTTATGGTTATGAGATCCAGACCGGCGAATTTGGTTATGGGCTAGACTGGCTTACACGCCAGCGGGCAAACCGTCTGATCGGAATTACAAACGGCGTCGATTACGAGGTTTGGAACCCTGAAACAGACTTGGAACTGCCGACGCATTTTTTCAATAAATGACTTAAGCGGTAAAAAAGAGGTAAACGCGCTCTATTAGAGCAATTTCAGTTGCCCATTGAACTCGACCTCCCCCATTTTTGCTGGTGTTACGCCTTACATCACAGAAAGGAGTCGAATTAATAAAACAGGGTGCTGGCGACATTCTCGCCGCAGGCGGATACTTTATTGCTCTTGGGTCAGGCGAAAAAGATTCGGAAAAGTTTCTACAGACCCTGCGTGATTATGCACCTTCGCGTGTCGGCGTCTATATCGGTTACAATGAAGCTTGGCACATTTAATCGAAGCCGGCGCGGATATGTTCACTTATGCCGTCGAAGTTTGAGCCTTGCGGATTGAAACCAAATGTATTCGTTAAGATACGGGACTGTGCCGATAGTTCGGGCGGTCGGCGGCTTGGATGATACTGTGCAGAATTTTGATGCCGTGAGCGGGACCGGAAACGGATTTAAATTTTCGGAGTACCGAGCAGATAAACTAATTGAGAAAATATACGAGGCTCGCTTTGCGTACGAAGACAAAACGACTTGGGCAAAGATCCAACGTAACGGAATGTCGGTTGATAACTCATGGGAAAATGCAGCGAGAAATTATGTTGAACTATACGATTGGACACTTCGCAATTGAGAATAACGGATGATAATTGTAATAATCGGGGCCCAGTGGGGCGATGAGGGAAAAGGAAAGGTTGTCGATCTGCTGGCGGACCGGTTTGATATCGTGTCTCGTTATCAAGGAGGACACAATGCGGGGCATAGCGTTTATGTAGGCGATAACGCCTTTGTTTTAAGGCTTTTGCCGTCTGGCATTATTCACGAAGACAAAACGTGCGTGCTCGGCAATGGCATGGTCATCGACCCGAAGGCATTTTTCGAAGAGGTCGATCAGATCGCCGAAAAGGGAATTTCAGTCACGCCTGACCGGCTCAAGGTTTCGAGCCGAGCTCATCTGATAATGCCGTATCACCGTGCGTTGGATCACACATCGGAAGAAGCAGCTTGGCAATGAGAAGATTGGCACGACCTTACGTGGCATCGGTCCCGCATACGAAGACAAAGCAGGACGGCGGCGATTCGTGCTGCCGACGCGATGTCGCCGGAGTTGCTAAAACTTCGGATCGAACGCAACCTCGAAGAAGCAAATCGCATTATTGTCCTTTTTGGACAACAGCCGCTTCGTGCGGATGAAATACTCGAGGAGATCTCGCCGCTTGTTGAACGCTTAAGACCTTTCAGTTTGCGAAACCTCGCATTTTCTTGCCGAAGCCCGAAAATCGAAGAAAAAAATATTGCTTGAGGGTGCTCAGGCGACATTGCTGGATGTCGATCATGGCACGTATCCGTATGTGACTTCGTCAAATCCGACAGCCGGCGGAGCGTCGGTCGGTGCCGGCATACCGCCGCATCATATCACCGGAGTTCTCGGCATTGTACGTACATACGCTACACGAGTGGGCGAAGGGCCATTCCCAACCGAGATGGTCGAATCTGAAGAGGACATGGCGAATCTGATTCGCCAACGCGGCCGTGAATACGGTTCGGTTACAAAGCGACCGCGTCGATGCGGTTGGTTTGATGCAGTAGCGACTCGTTATGCTGCGGAACTGAACGGATTCGATTCGGTTGCACTTACAAAACTTGATGTGCTTGACGCTTTGGATGAGATCAAGGTTTGTGTGGGCTACGAGATCAATGGCGAACGCATCGACACCTTTCCTGCCCGTATCTAGCGAGCTTCGTCTCATTAAACCCGTTTATGAAACCTTACCTGGCTGGATGAGCGAAACGCTTGGCATTACTGCATTTGATAAATTACCTTCAAAAGCAAAGGCTTATGTCGAATTTCTCTCTGCCCAGATTGGTGTCGAGATTGGCTTGATCTCTACAGGTCCCGAACGCGATCAGACAATAATCCTAAAAGATTCAGTTATGGAAGGATGGTTCAAATGATGCAGGTTGTGAAATGCTCAATGAAGAAAGTGTTGAACATTTTGCATTTTACATTTTGCACTGTAGAATTATCGTTTGTGGTCCGATAGCTCAGTCGGTAGAGCAAGTGGCTTTTAACCACTGGGTCGCAGGTTCGAGTCCTGCTCGGATCACCATTATTACAAGGGAAAACGGCATCCAAGAGGATGCCGTTTTAGTTTCTATCAAAGTTACTATCAATCTTGTCGAAAAATCCTCATTTATTTCTTCGATTAGAACGCGGTTTTAGTCCCGGTACATGTTTGAGTTCGAAGTAGTTCAGGCTGGATCCGTCCCGTTGAAGCGGTTCGATCTCGCCCCGTTTTGTTTTATTTCTAGCAGTGTTGTCAGTAATACCCGCAGCCTTGCAGGCATCCTTTTGCTTGACCGCGATAACAGCCTTTAGCGGGCCGATCTGGGCCTCAATTTCCTCATTAATAACATCGCGGAGCAATTCCGCAAATTGATCTCTCGGCATTACCACTAATTCATTCGACATATTGTATTATTTACCTCACAGTCATAAGAGAACCTTGCAAATGTTGTGCCAATTTCCTTAAAACACGTCGTGCTTGTTTAGGCACGCTTCTGAAATTAGAGCTGGCGATTTGTTGAACCATTTGGCGTAATTTCGTAGCACTAGGATGCCTCACCAACAATCGGGAGGAATATGAGTCGTTGATTTCGCGAGCCGCGGTATTCACCGGCATTCGTGCTGAGTCGCCTTATGAATGGGCCGTCAATTAGCAGGTCAGTGTGACTAAGAATGTAATCCACTCTCGGATCTTTTCGATCAATTAAGGCTTCAAGCGTGTAGCCGGTGTAGATCGTGAGATCAAGGTCATAACGCTTTAGTCTGTAGACAAGCTCTGCGACTTGCCCTGGTTGATCAAACGGTTCACCACCTAGGATTGTTACGCCGTCATGATCGGCTCGATTTGCGAGTATCTCGTCGACTATCGAAGCGATTGGCACCTCGATGCCATTCTCGGTTTTGTGGGTTTGGGGGAACATAACACCCCTGGCAGCGGATCGAGCATCCGGAAACTTGAACAACACTTCGTCGGCCGGGCCCGTCAACGGTCGAATTATGGTAAACGCGATAAAGCCAGATCGTGAACGGCCCTACGTCACGCTCTCTGTTTTGAGGTAGTTGTCGTGAGTGCAAAGCATGGCTTTCATCGAAGGAAGCAGGCTTTGCGCAGTTTATATTCGCACGGGGTCCCAAAACCTTTTCCAGCTCATCTACGACCTCTGGCGGTGATCGAGAAAACTCCAGCGTAACGCGGCCTACGTCAGGTTCAAGAATAAAACGAGTTCCTTACTCATTTGTTTTGATGCGGCTTTTGGGTTGGGGCTTAACATAGTACTCTTTGGTTTTTCGATCAGTTGAAGGATTGCCGAGAATTTGTTTTAGATGGCGCTGCGTGTTCGCAAGCCGGTCCCTGAATACCCTTGATCTCGGTTTCGCAGGCTCCCGTTTCCGTATTGATCGTAAATTCGATTTCCGGCATACACTATTTGTCTCCTAAAATTTGACTCGTATCTTGATGGTCTTTCCGATATGCTCCCGAATGAGCGTTCCGCCAAGCTTTGTAGCCATTTTGCGAGCGGCGGCCTCATGATATTGTGATTGCAGACGTTTTATAAAGTCCTTGCCAAGACTGTAATTGAGATCCATATCATCGATCACGGCTACATATCCTTTTGGCGTTTTTTGAAAGCCGATGTCGCCCAAAAGTCGGTGATTCTTTACGTCGGAGCGGCGAATCACGATATCTGCGGTCCGTGCATCCCGCTTATCCCAACCCTGGAGCAAAAGACAGTCGCCCTGAACTACGTCTTTAAACCCGATCTCGTTAAGCGCATCAATAAGAAGCGGAGCGTTGGCGAAAGCCTCCGCTTCGAATGCCATATATTTGCTCATTTATTTCTCCCGTTTAAAGTTCGTACGCCCGGCCGTTATTTGGCCCTGAAATAGCGGCGGCTCCGCTGCCAACGCCAGATCCCTTTATATTATTGCGGGCCCATTTTCGTATTTCTTCGATCTTTTCGCTCATCATCTGAGCCGTTGGCGTAATAGAGTCGATGGACTTTAGGACATCCTTAGTTTGAGCAGGGCGGTCGCCGTCGATAAATGCTTCCAGCACTCCATCCTTTACCGCACCTTCGATCTCCGCTCCAGAGAAATCCTTACTCTTATCGATGAGCTTATCCATTTCGAAATGCTCGGGATCCAGTTCCCGTTTTGCAAGGTGAACCTTGAAAATGTCCAACCTGTCTTCCGGCGTTGGTAGATCTACAAAGTGAATATAGGAAAACCGCCCGATACGGAATTGCTCGGATTCAAGTTCGCGAACGTCGTTAGCGGTCGCAAACACTAGTACATCGCGATTGTCCTGCATCCAGTTGAGCAGGTATGAGATTGTTCGGGCGGTCTCTCCGCCGTCGGTTTTATTAGACGACTTCATTCCGGATACCGCCTTTTCGAACTCGCTGATACCCAAGATCCCTTTGATAGCTCCGGCGATCGAAAGTGCCCTTTTGATTGACATGGCCGAAGAGCCGATCACGCCGCCTCCTTCACCCATGATCGACCCGAAATCAAGATCGAGAAGAGCTCGATTTGTGATACTCGAAGCCACTCGCTTGCATAGATCCTTGCCGCAGCCCGGCAACCCGACAAGCAAGATGCCTTTGCATGGCTCGACGTGTCTCGCTCTGGCCTTCGGACTGAAGGTGTAGGCAGCTCGTTCCAGAATTGCCCGTAGCGACTTATAGCCGCCAAGATTGCTGACCGGTTCAGGGTGGACATATGTCAGTGAACCGCTTCCGCGAATGACATTCTTTTTTTCTTCAAGAATTACGTTTATCGACTCGTGATTGAGCCCCTTGCAGCTGATCACAGCCTTGGCTATCACGTTGCTGATCTCTCCGGCCGTAAGACCAAGCAGGGCCTGCAGAAGGGAAGTTTGCGTTTCCTTTGTGAGATCGATATCGAGACCACTCGATTTGAGATTTTCCAGCTGCAATTCGATCGAATCCTCGATCTCGCTTTCTTTGGAAGCTCAAGATCGATTTGCGTTACCTCTTTCTCAAGGGTTTTCAAATCCGGAAAATTCGGACCGACAAACAAGATCGTTGCTTTTGTCGATTTCAGCTTCCATGCGATTTCGCGTAAACGGCGGACAAGCATCGGGTCCTCCTGGCCGTAAGGAGAAATATAAGGAGCATAGTCACAGAGAAGAAATATCCCTGTTTTTTGTTCACCGATGAATCCGAGGACACTTTCCGGATCTTCTGTGTCGGCAACTAAAGACGGGTTCTGGAGAAGTCCCTCCTGAGGATCGGCGATCTTTTGCAGGCCAATGGGCCGACTCCAAAAATAAAGCGGCTTTTCCTTGTGGCGATCTTTGAATACAAGATCGATCAGCGCGTCGCGAACACGATCCTCTTCGTAGGTGTTGATCGAGATCAGCGGGTAGCGTGCTCGAATTCTTACGTCGAGTTCGTGCAGCAAGTTCTCGATGCTCTTGGCATCGGCTTCTTTTCTGTCATGGATTTTCGCGAGGTTCAGGCTTTGAAATGTTTGTTCTCACCCATATTACGAGTGTCGTTCTTCGGGATGCTGGAGGAATACGTTGTTGTGAGCCGCACGGGCAACCTGTGATTGTTGAGATTGCGGAGGCGATAAGTCCTGTGGTCTAGGCTGTGCGGAACTACCACCATTTTGTGCTGCTTGAGCAGTCATTCGGTTCACCTTCTGCATCTCTTCACGGGATGCAATGCCGTTTTCAATAGCGAATCCTAGATTGGCAAGGGCTCGTCCGATCGAGCTTGTCTCCCCATTTTCTATAAAGGATGTGTTATTCACGTATCCCTGACCTCGTACCTCGAAAGCGTGCCCCGTTGCACTCGGTTCGGCATCGTCACGGCTCCGAAATGCACTCGCCTTAATGCAAACAAATCCGCTGTCCTCGTTTAGTGACACCAGTTCGGTTACGATCCGGCCATCAGGGTATTTTTCATAGAAAGACGTTATGCGCGAATGAACGGGTATGTATTTGCTTAGGTCGAAATTTGCCATACGGTTATTTACCTACCGGGAATGTTTCCGCGTAAGATATTGGGCATTAGAACTAAAACCGCGATTGAAGGAAGGGACTAGATCTCGAGAGCTGAAAGCCGGTCTTCGTCAAGCAGTCGTTTAGAATGGACGGTCGTAGCTCGCAACACGTCGTTGACCGCGGAGCGCATCTCTTCCGGAGACCGCAGCTTTACATCCCGGCCTGCGGCATCTTCCAGTCTGGCCAGTACGTCTTCAAGCGACGTATCGCCAGTGAAATTCATCAATTGATACCACTCGCACATCTGCCGGGCCCTTTTCGCAAGCGAGCCGGGAACAAACTGGGCATCGCGAAGCCTCTCGGCCATCTCGCTTGCCGCATCGCAAATTTTGGCTGTGATCTGAGCGAAGCCCTCTTTAATCGGCGAAACCGCTTCCTCTGCTTCTTTTCTGGCGGTCTCGATCTTTAGTGTCCTGATCCGTTCTTTGACTTCGATCTCGCGCCGCAGTTCCTCTTCGACACTATCAACCTAATCTGTTCTATTCGCCGGTTGGTATCGATTTCCAGTTGAACGGCCTTGTATTCAGCATCCACTTTGGCGGCTTTGAGGCCCAGCTCGCGGCTCAAATTCCGCTCGGCGACTATTTCCGAACCCAGAACGATCACCTTGGGCTTCATTGTAATAATCAATCCGTCGCGTATCATTTCGCGGGTTGGGATCATTCCGATTGCGTTGGCGACAACTGTCTCTATGAATTCCAGACGTTCAAAAGGCTCCGACATCGTTGCCTGAAACCGATTGGCTGAGTCATTAGCGAGTTCACGAAAGCTATCTATCAAGGTCGCGACAATCTCGTCGTATTTTTCGAGTACTTCTGCCTTTGCCGTGGAAAGCGTCTCGCAGGCACGTTTATATTCCTGCTCGAAAGGTTCAAATGCGTTCCAAGGAATCCATTTATACTCGCTTGTTCCCCAAACGGTCTCGCAGAGCGTGAACCTGAAGCCATACTTATTCAACGCATTGTGAGCCTGTGCCTGACCACGCATCAACTTGTTGCGGAATATGTCTGGGAGCAGTCCGGCGCGCGGAGGACTGACCCGCACAGCCGCGTGTTCTGGCAGTTTGACGCCTAATGTCTTCCATTCGAGTTGCCTGACGAGGGCTCCGAATCCCCGACAATCGATATTCAGAAATATGCCCTCGCTCTCCAAAGCCGAAAGGTCGAACGGCAATGTCTCAACCTCATTTGCCGCGATCCCCAGGGCGACTGATGCCTTTTCCTTTCGATTTTCAAGGCGGGCTAACATCTTCTTTGTGTCAATAGATGTTTCAGGAATCTCTGACTTATCAGAAATTCGTGGAACACCTGATAGAATCCGACCTTCTGCGGCGGCGTGTTCTCCACCTAAAACGCTTTGGAGAATTGATGAGGCAAAATTGTCGGATGGCCTTTTCAGCTCGGATTGCGCAGTTGCGTTTTCCTGATAAATTTCCATAGCGATCTAATGAGAATGTGAATCCTTCTTCAATCCTCTGTCCGCCGCTTATTTTCCGCTTCGGCGTCGCTGGCAACGCCGACTAGGACAACGACAGCTCGCTTTGTTGCAGAATTGACTTCGTCTGCAAATCTGAATAGCGCCTCCGGCTTACCAGAAAAACAAAACCGCCAATCCGCGGCGCGGATTAGCGGTGACCTTGACATTTAGGCCCGCTTGTTTTTGCTGATAGTCGGACCGCCGAATAAAGCGCTGTAGCGTGGAAGATGCTACCTACCAAATTGAAATAGCGTCGAATTAGAAAACGCCTTGGTTGCATTGCTCAATTCAAAAGGCTCGTTGATCGTAGCTTAAAATGAAATACGATCAACGATCTAATAAAATTATCGACTTGACTTTCAGCGAATCACGTTGAGTGAAGTGTCGGATTGAGCAAATCCTAGCTTGCCAAAACCGGTGTCCCAAAAGGTTTGCCAGAACTGCATTCCACGTTGAAAGGCCGCTTCCACTTCGACGGGTTTATAGTGATATTTCTTTTGTCTTTCTTTGTCGTGCATCCACAAGAGCATCGATCCAGCAGATTTCACAACATGTTCGAATTCCACCCTGGTATGCACATTTGTGTAGAAATCAGATTCGATCATGTCGGCCCTGCCGATCTTCGTTATTAGGGTTGTAAAGTAGTCGGATATCAATAACCCAGGCATCTCAATTGATGCCATATATCCAATTGCTTGTGCAGGAGTTGCTGAGTCAAGCAGATGCAGGAATTCCTTTAGCATAGCTTCTGATTCAGGGTCGGGCCTTAGTCTGCCACCGAGTTTTTCGACCAACTGCTCTAAATGCCACCAGTGCGGTTGATGTCCCTTTTTTCTTAGTCCTGATTCCTCAATTGCATTTGGAAATATTTCCGCCTGATCTCCTTGATCTGGAAACGCAGACATTATTTTCCACAATGTTTGAGGCTGATATCGCGAAAGCCAATACCACCAGTTTACAAATTTGAAGAAAAACCTTCGGCTGACGGTCCTCTTGCTTTTCAGCCACGGCAAATGAGGATTTCGGTCTCCGCACCTGAATTCGGTTAGGTTTTCCAATTCCAGAATATAACCTTCTGCTTTTTCCTTCCGTCCTTGAAGTGTTTTAGGTATTGAAGTGTAATAGTTGAGCTTATTTTGTTTTTTCATGATACGTTTGATTTTCCTCCGAGAAATAATCGTCGCTCACTCCAACAGCAATTATTTGGAAAGTTTGTGCGGTAAAAATTTATTCTGGAAAATTCTTGGAAAACCAGTTACGATTTAGCGGCATGGATGATGAAACTCGTAAAAAATGGCTTCTTCGGGCATTACAAATGCTCATTCAAGACTTGGCAGAATTGATTATCAAGAACGATGACTCGAATCCTCGAATTGTCAAAGATTTGCATAATTTGGCGTGTGAAAAAATAGCCAAGAAAATAATATTCAATACCGGATTATCACTTGATGCGCGAACCATCAGAAAATTCAAAAATGGGACGGCGATGGGCAGTACGCAGTCTCGTGAAATTGTGGCGGCGGCTTGGCTCGTTGAAACTGGCGTAATTAAAAAGGATGAAGTCAAAAAGGAAATCGGTGGCAAGATCTATGGCTATTGGGATATGTATATGGATCTTTTTACGGGTAAAAAGGAGGACTTAAGTGCTTTCCGTGGCAAACAGGGGGCAGTTACGCATGAATTTCAAGACAAAAGTGCTACTCCAAAAGACCTAGCGATGATGATTTGCGCTTTTGCCAATAAAGACGGCGGATGCATCATTTTTGGCGTCGGTAGGGACAACATCAGCTTGGATGGCATTGATTGTAATTCAACTTTAATTACAAATACACTGGCCGCGCTCCGACGTTTCGATAAGAATAAGCCGAAAATAGAGTTTGGGTGGGGTTATTCTCGTGTAGAAGAGAAAGCCTTTTTTGTCATTAGAATTTACAAATCAGATTCAGGCATTACTTACAGCTCGGATGGCCGGAAATATATTAAGAATGGTGCCGGATACAAAATTATTGACAAAAACGAACGTGAAAACGAGGAATACCTGTATGAACAAGCCACAAATTCAAGAGTACCTTTAATTGAAAACCTTCGTCGTATCAAATCAATCCTTGATGACCACCTAAATTATTACGAAATCAAGGAAAGACCAACGTCAGATGAGGAAATGAGAATCTTCTTTTCGATCTCTCTCAGATTCATTGCGGATACTTATATCACTTACCTAGACAGTATATGGAGGGCGATTAGTTTTAAGGATTTGCCGGAAGCAAAAATTTATTTGTTTGAGAGCCTTAAAAAGGAAATTGCTCATTCAATCAGAGAGTTAAGGAAAGGAAAAGTCGACCTTTTCTTAGAAGATGTGAGGAATAGGGCAGAAATTCACGTGATCGTGTCTAAACAGACCGTTTTTCTGAACCGACTAATTCTAGGTCCAAACGATGATATAACTTCGGCAGAAGTCTACCAGGCGATAAAGGATGTTAACCTTGCCGCTGAGCGCATTGACCTTGGTGCAAATAATAGTTTTCCATTGATGCAGGCCGAAGTAAGATTATGAATGCAATTGCAGACACTTTCCAAGACGCTTTACGCTGACTTTGGGTTGGAACACAAAATTTTGGTCCCGGCTACCTTTTGTGCTTTTATCTAGATCGAACCGGACAAACAAGTGCTCAATGTCTGAGGTTCAAAGTCATCGTCTCGCTCAATAGTAAAGCCGTTCACATTTACTTGCTCAAGCTCACCGAGCGTGAAGTATCCCCATTCTGCTTCAAAGCCGATGACGTAGCCGAAAAAGGTAAAGTCACTTCCGGTCGTCTGGCCCTCCGTTACGAACCAGAGCCAACAGCTAGCCGGAAAAGAGAATTTCGCGTGTACTATCGGATCAATGGCTCCTTCCTGCTCGTATAGTTTTGGCAGTCGGGCTTTCAATTCTTCTGAAAGAAGTTCTTTCATATTTATTTTGGGCACCTGCTTTTTCCAGCTTCAGGTTTTGGAGCCTTAGATAGTTGGACGGCCATCTCAATATGTTCCGGCGTGCAGTATAGCGAGCGGCTTGCTCCGCTTTCCAGGTCGAAATAGGAGGCAAATCTCCTTAGTGAGCCGGTTAGTAAAAAAGAGCTCAGCATCTCCGTGATCTCAACGGCGACTCGCTGATTGATGTTAAGGCTCTGCTCGCCGAGTCTTACGAGATCAGGGCAGGAAACACGTTCCGTAGCTCGGCGGGCAATGCCTGATTCCTGATTCTGAAGCAGTTCCGGGTGAACGAGTGACGGCGCTGGCAGCTTGCGGCAAATTGTAGAACCCACAAAACAGTCCGCAATATCGAATTGCCTCGCTGTGGAACCGATCAGCACCTGCCCGGAAAACTTACCGTTGCCTCCATCGATCCACCAAGTATTGGCGGCTTCCGATGAACGATAACCTTCGGATTCTTCAAGCGCCCGGTGAATATCTAATCGGGCACGATGATTGTCGACACAGCCAACCAAAACCGTCAGTTGCCGATAGGTATTTGCCTCTTGTTTTAAATGTTTTTCGCTGTCGAAGTGCTCGTTGCTGTAGCAAACCTGAAGGCTCCAAGCCAGTGCAATTCGTTCGGCAAGTGTCTGAGCCTTAAATTTGCCGATCTCGGCCGAACAAAAGTTGCTTCGCGGAATATTGCCTCGTTCGACACGATCTGGATCAACTATTAGCATCTCCACGCTTTTGCCGAGTTCCTTTAGCTCAAAAACAAGCCGCGCGATCGCCTGGGCTGCGAAAGAACCTGTTCCGCCCGCCCCAATAATTACTATCTTCAAATGACTGTGCTCTTTGGGCAGGACTAATGCGGCCCGTGAATAACTAAGATCGATATTCATGTGAATAGTTTTTCGATTACCAGATCGATCTCGTTAAGGTCGATAAGCCAGGTGGGAATATCGCTGACCCAGGCAGCCGGAATCTGAAAGAACTGGTCGTATATACCGCAGCGAAAACGAATTTGAGGAGTATCGTGGATGTCGATCAGGATCACAAAAATGCGGAACTTTCCACTCTCGTCGAGGTCGTCGACACGGCTGAAATGAATAGCACCCGGTGGGTGCGTATGCAATTCGATGCAGGCCTCGCCGTATTCCTTGAGCGAATCGTCTGCTATGGTCGCCGCCCAACGGCGTTCCCGGCTGACAGCTTTCCAACGCCATGCTCCTTCGGATTTGTGCCAGTAGATGACATAAACATCCTCTTTGAATTCTGAAAAGCTGCTATTACGTCGGGCATCCCGTAGTATCTCCTGCCAAAGGTAGTGCCCGATACGCGGCTTATGCCAGATGATTCCAGGCTCGCTTGCTGGCAATCCTTTGATTGATCTTGTGCATAGCGGCAAGGAAGCGCTGAATTCCTTACGAGCGGCCCGCATAAAAATCCCGTTACCAGCTATCAAGTATTCATAAAGGATCGCGGAAATTTCTTCCTTAATCGGGGAAGCAATTTTGTGATCTATAAATTTCCTTGGCGTAAGCGGGGTGCACCGTGATTCATTTGTTTGTGTCATTGGTTAGAATCCGTATTCCTTAATAACGGTAGTAAGGCTTGTTTTCAACGATCGTCGACCAGGCATCGCCCACGGTAGTACTCGACGTTAAAAGCTGAGTGGCAGGAAATGTCTTCGATTTGTCTTTTGCGATTCGGAACAGAAGTTTCCGCACATCCGCTGGCTCCGAATGACATTTGCTATTTGCCTGGTCGCGATTAAACGGCGTGTTAAAGATCAAGTTCCAAACGGCGTCGAGTGTCTCGGCCCTGGATTCGGGCACTTCATTTTTTCCAAAGCATATTTTGCCTTGCAGACCGGCGCCGATGTTTGGCAGTGGAGCAGCGGCCAGCTTTGTTTTTGCCGTCACGCGGCGTCCTGATGTGGCCCATAAAAAGTAGTCCTTTCCTTTACCAAGCAGGATGAGTGTTGGCAAGGCGAGCGTTAACCTTTGGACTTCTCCGTCATAGCGCTCCACAAAGATGCCGCGAACTCCCGCCGGTTCATACGAGAGTACGGCGTTGCCCTCTGGAGCCTCGCGGTATCGAAGCACACGTCGATCGAGCCAACCCGTATCCGTGTGAAAATCGCGAAACGCTATAGCAACTTGTTCGCTCGAAAGGGCCTTGGCCGTTTCCTTGCCGTCATCAAAAAGTTTGAAAAGATATTGCCCCGGCAGAAAATAAAGGGCCGCGGATGCGTCGTGCGGTCTGGCGAATCGCTGTTCCATATTTCTATTTTCCGCCCTCACTGCGACCGACCCAGCCGATGCGTTTTTTCCGAAAGGCCAGATCTCCTTCGTTCCAAAGCGTGATCAGATCTAGCAAGGTTTCGCGCGGATTAGCCTGGATTCGTTCGTCCAATTCTGGAAGTTGTTCGAAGACCCTGTTCGCATCCTTATACGCCTCGGTTAGCAATTCGATGGTTTCTCTATCGAGAGAGAACCAATCGCTCCCCTGGCAATTTGTGGTGTCGAGCCACGGGTTTCCAGTTGAATGATCGACAAGCCTGAACAGATCGAGATAAATCTCGTTTTCGGGACTTTTCTTGGCCGTCCAGAGGCTTTCGTGGGGATCGCTTTTTATTCGTGGAAAATCAGCCGCGGTTACGCCGTGCATTTCCGCAAAGTATTCCCAAAGTTCTTCGTCTCGAAAGTAAAACAACAAGCCGGCGAGATAGCTGACGCGGGAGTCTTCATAGTAAATTTCATCGCAGCAGATATCGAAATTCATCGAAAATATCGTGAATCTCTCGAATTCGGCATCAGGATCGTCATTCCAGCCACCAAAGAGTGGAAAGCACCTCTCATTGATAAGCTCGAAAAGCTCGTTCGCCCGCTCGCTATAATTTTTGTAACTGCCGGTCTTGTATAAACTGGTACGCGATGAATGCCATTCTTCAGGGAATACTTCTTGAAACATTTTGTACTTTTGCTGACCCGCGACAATTTTTTCGATTGTCTCGCACGCCGCCGCCGCGTTGGCAGATCGCGATTTGAAATCCAGATATGCGATCGAGTTATAAAGTCTCTCGCCGAAAGGTTTGCCCTCGAAGAGCGAATGTGCGGCGCATTTCTCAACGACTGCGGACTGCATAGCATTAATTTAGAATCCTACCGGGACATAAGCTGATGACGACGCCGGTGTGCTGATTAGCGCGGCAAGTTGCCGCTGAACATTTTCAATCTCATGCCGGCCATACTTGAGAACTGTTTGTGCAAGCTCAATATCTTCGGCACTAAGCAATTCGGAAGCATCTTTTCGCATCAGTTCATCAGCCAGAAGAATCGCCGGGTTGATCTGCTCTGCCTCCCAGCGAAGAATTTCAAGCGGGGTCGTTTCTATTGCCTTTGTGCTGGGCCTTTTTGACGATGGTGACGGTAAGTTTTCCATCCTTGATCTCGCGGGTAATGTTGGCGTTCTCAACCGAAGAAAAGTGCGGTTGGAGCACCATCTTGATCGTCTTGTCGTCCTGTGCCAGCGACGCTTCGAGTTCAAACTCCTGTCCCTCGATCTTTACGGCCGCCATCTGTTCCGTAATCTCGTTTTTCTTGGCCTCAACCGTCTCCGACGCATCCTCTGCTGCGGGCGCGACGGTGCTTTCAGTTACCTCGGTAGATTCCTGTGTTTGCTCATTCTGTTCCATCTTGTTTACCTTTTTTCAATTATTAGGAGCCGAATAGACTTGCCTGTTGATCGCTTACGGATGCGGCGGGTTGCGTGACTACTGTTTCGGTGGCAGCATGGTCTGCTGATTTGTTTTCGGCCGCTTGACCGGTGCTTGCTTTCGGCTTTTCCGCCGCTTTCAACGATTGTTTTTTGCTGACGGACTTTTCTTTTTTCAGTTTGTCCGCAACCTTTACCGGGAAATCAGCTCTATATCGTTCGAATACCGGTGCAAGCACTGACGGCAACCCATTAATTAAATTCGCAGCGTCTAACTCCGCGAGAGCGATCTCCGGGACAAAATCATGCGTCACAATGCTAATTACACATTTGCGAACTCCGTGATCTTCCGCCAGAACTTGAATAACGGCCTTTATCGTACAATTTTCGAGTTGATAGGGTTCTCTTGCCGGAACCACGATTGCGGTAACCGATTTTTCTGCAAGTACCGAGGGTGGCGTTACGATCCCCACCGAACCGCTTGGAGTAGAGGGAGGTAATGTCGATGTTTCAATAACAAGGCTCTTGGTCTCATCGTGGTCGAAGGCATCGACTGCCTCGACTTCGGAGCCATCATCAACGTCTGCCAAAAAATCGTCGGCCTGCGCGATAATTTCTAATTCGCTTTCAGGCACGCACTCATCCGAATACGAATGTGTTTCGATAGCAACCTGATCCAAACTTTCCGTCGATGACACAATGCCAAGATGTTCGTCCTTCGTAGCCACGGATTCAGGGATCGAAGCCACTTTTTCCAATGTTGCCGCAGCAGGAATCGTCCCTGCTCCTGGGAACGCGGGAGAATTGGGAACCTGAGTATTAACGGCCGGAATATGCGGAGCGGTTGGGAGGGGAGATGCAGTCTCGATTCGCGCAACCTCCGCAACCGGGAGGCGCGCCATTGTCACTCGGCCCGCATCACGAAGCCGTTCAAGAAAATTGCTGAGAAATATATTTTTGATCGTTGCTTCTTCGTGGTCACGGCACATATATTCCGCGCCCTGCCACATTTCAACCGCAAGCTGTCCGTTACTTGGACCGGCGTTTCCAAAGCCCTCGGTTTGGCTGGCCGCGTTTGCAAGCTCTCTGGCCGTAAAGATCAGCTGCTCGATCTTTTCCCGATTTTCAAGATTTATGAATGAACCGCTATTTAGAATTTGCATTTGTTTTCAACTCCGAATTTTATCCGCCGCTTTTTTTTAACAAACAAAATAGCAACCAAAGGAGCAGCTTCTTCTATACAAAATTCCTACGCCGACGCGCCGATGATTGGGATAATGCAGAACGTGCGATAAAATAGAAGCTGTCGTTTGCTTAATTCGATGGGATTGCCTATATATCTAACCGCAGTTAAGCTTGTTAAGCGGAAACGCTTTTGATAATTCGCTAAATCGCATATTTTAGGCGAGTGATTCGGCATAAAACATAGAACTCAGGCATTGAGCTACGCTCAGATATTGAATAATAGGTCTTCAACGATCAACAGAAGAGGTTCCCGGCGCTAAGAGTTCGTTTGTCTTTTGTAGTGTGATCTCGACAGAAAAGCAAATATCGTATGTGGCCAAACGAGTGGCATAGCAGTAGGTGATAAGTTCCGATACGCGAGCCAATCGATGGTCGATCTTCGAAGAAATAACAATAAGTTTTTCATCATCAACTGTAAAATTTTATAAAGACTATGAGCTTGATAGCGCCAACTCCTTTACTGCAACTCAAAGGAGTAAATAATTTCAGAAATCTTTATGTGAAAGACGAATCTGTACACCCCAATGGTACTTTCAAAGATCGGCTAAGCTGGAAAGCAGCGCAACGCTATCCTAAGGATTGTGTATTTGGGGTCATTTCTTATGGAAATACGGCAATCAGCCTCACCAGATTGATCAAGGACGGTAATACCTCGAATGAAGTTGTAGTATTTGTCCCAAAGGGTTTTGAGACCTGGACATTCGGACCATCTAGCTTAGGCAGTACAATTGGGGCCAACGATATACTTAAGGAGCTAGAAACATACGCCAACGTTATTCCAATTGAATTCAACGCCGGGTTATTAACAGATAATGATCTTATTGATTTGGCAACTGAGCACAACTTAAATACAAAAAACTTCGTAAACATCACTGAGGGAATAGATATTCCAGCATATGTAGATATCATTATCGAAGTTGTGGAACAGTTAGGGAAAGTACCTGATGTATGCATTGTGCCTTATGGGGCTGGCATTCTTTGTAACGAATTGAAAGATTATCTAGGCCAGTTTGGAAGTGGTTTAGTGATTCCCGTTGCCGTGGCATCACCGAACTCAATGGCACGAATGCTTTTTGGACCTATATGGCTGGATGTTAATCAGTTGAAGTTGGGTGGGGTTGCGTTTAGTCGCCACAATACACCGGATCGTACTGGTGCTGTCCGAACGCCTTATCCAGTATTCCGAGTTGAAGAAGAAGAAATATTGAACGGTCTTCAGATAGCTGAGAAGTTTGGAATTTCTGCAGAGCCTAGCGGTGCGGCAGGTTTTGGAATTTTACAGAGACTATGCCAAATTGATCCCTCTATCGACCCAGAAAACGATCTAATTGTTGTCATTAATACAGGCAACGGAATTGATGGCTTCCTTAGGGGGAATAACAAATGATACTTCCTTATAATCATTGCGATCCTTTGGAAAAACAAATTCCGCTGCCCATAGAATTAAGAGACCTACCTGAAGATCTTTCCGTTTTTTTGAAAGATCCGCTACGAATTCGAGTAGTTATTCCAACCGCAAGCAGTGTCCCAATTATCATTGAATTATGTACCGACAGCTCACATTTGGCGAGTTTCTTTTCTGCTAATTGGGCAAATGATGTGTCAACCGAACAACCAAATGCTCGGATTATGGCTTTGAAGCGCAGTGCAAGTTTTTATGGGATGGATAAGGAATTAGACCAAAGTCGTTGGTTCTGCCCTACAAGCAAGCAAGTGTGGATGTTTGGCACCGAGTATTACGGAAATCTTAAGATCACAGTGCGAGGTTTGTGCTCCGAACTGGCCCCAGATGAAGAAATGTTTTTACATGGTTGCTCTCTATCAGTTTTTAACAGGGGCGTTGTGCTTGCCGGAATGTCGGGTGCGGGTAAGACTACAGTAACATCAGCGCTCATAGATAAACTAGGAAAAGACGTCAAGATAATTAATGACGATTGGGGAGCACTATCACTTGATTCAGGTTTACTCCAATTTACAAGGGAAGGGGCCCTACACATGAAGTATCCGAGTGTCCAGCGAATCACTCCAAATCTTCCAATCGGCCCCGATACTCATCCAAGCGAGAATTTCCACGGGGATCGCCACGATCCCCGTGCCCGTTTACTTATCTCCCCGAAGGAGGTATACGGCGAGGACAATCTATATGGGGAAAAGACCATGAAACTCTTTGTAGTTGTTCTCCGAACGTTGTCAGAAAAGGCCTCGATTAGAACCCTTGAGCCCGAAGATATCTCGGTTGTTGAGGATGGCCAATACTCCTCCTTTTATCAAAGGAATGAGAGGTACCTCAATGGTTCATTGTTTCTTTTTGACAACATTCGCATGGAACGAATTCGCAGACAACACATAACATTATTGACGCGTTACAAATGTATCATGTTAAACAATTCCGCCGAACCTCAGACCTCTGCGGATTTGGTGCTAAGTGCTTTACAATAACCAAGCCAACAGTTGTTTATTAAATAATCTACTTCTTTCATGTCCTCCAACAAGATCTGTGTCATTAAGAGTCGAAGATTTCCCTTTAGTGCGAAGGACGTCGTAGATGGGGGTACTCTTAACGTTCATGTGATTTACCGGGCACTGCTCGCCAAAGGTTTCAAGATTGATATTTTTACTCGCCTTGAAAGTGGGGAACCAAAACCTCTAAAAAAGAATCTGGTCAACGTATTTGAAATTCCGTTTGAACGGTCATCTAAAGCTCATGTAATGGAACGCGATTTTGACGAAGGAAAATCATTCGTTGAGGGTATGGTAAAGTCATCATATTTCAATCCAACAGATTATCTCTGTATTCATACCCATCATTGGACTTCTGGAATTGATTTGCCATCCTACCTTCCAGAATCCTGTCGACTTATTCATACGCCGCATTTATTGGCACTTGAAAAGTGTCACTATAATGGGCTTACATGCCCTTCATATGTGGAAGTTGCTGAACGCAAATTGTTTGACAGATCAGAGGCCATATTTGCACTTTCTAATGCTGAATCAGATGCTATGCGAATTAAATACGGTGTTCAACACGATAAATTAATAGTAACGCCAAATGGAATTTCTCCTCAGTTTTTTAGAATTATTCCACGAAACTCGCTAAGTCGTGGGAAGCTATCATTGTTATGCGTAGGTAGAATATGCCTCCAAAAAGGAATTGATATTCTGTTGGACGCCGTATCATCGCTCATAATGGATGGAGTTCCGACGGAGTTATACTTGGCCGGAGGACCTTATGGTGAATCTGACTACGAAAACAATATCGCTGAACGTATCGCAGCACCGCCCCTAAGAGGTAAGGTCTTTCCCATAGGAAAAGTATCGCATAGTATAATTCCTAAGTTGCTGAGCAGATGCAATGTCTATGTCCAACCCTCTCGATATGAAAGCCAAGGTATTGCATTGGTTGAGGCGATGGCAGCAGGCAGAGCGGTGGTCGCAAGTAATTTACCCGCAGTAAAGGAATATCTCACTCACAATAGCAATGGGCTTCTTTTTGAACCAGGAAACGCTAAAGCTTTAACTAAGATGTTACTTTCTTTGTACTCAAATCCAGATCGTTTGAAGAGTTTTGGTCTTGCTGCCCGAACGAGCGCTCGTTCTTTTACTTGGGATAAAATGCTTGAACGCGCTCTTCCTATAATTATTAACGGTAACTTGAAATGAATGCACGAATCGTACTAGCCAAAGGAGAGGTTAACGATCTTTCGAGACAAGACGAGCTGAAAACAAAAGCCCGTGAAATTGCGGCCGAAATCTCAAAACTGAATGGTGTAATTGGGATTTTGCTTTCAGGAAGTGTAGCGCGAGGTCCAGTTGGCCCCTCTAGTGACATTGATTTGCATGTGGTCATTTCAGATTCCTTTGCAGACGACATTTCCGAATGGAGTTTTAGAACGGATGGCTCAATTGAGAACACACATATAATTCCAGAAAGCCAGCTCCGTAAAGGCTGGAGTTTAGTAAATCAAGATTCTGATCTAGGCTTTTGGTTTTATGAAACAAAGCTGGGAGACGAGTTGAATGGATATGACCCATTATTCTGGGATTCATCTAGTATTTGGAGGGAGCGTTTGCCTTTGCTACTTTCTTATCGAAGTCATCCAAATATCGTCAAACCCCTTATTCAGTTTTATATAGCTCACTCGTCTCAACTATTATTACGTGCTCAGAGCGCTCTAAATGACAACGCAATAATGGATGCACAACAAGAACTTAGGTGGGCAGTTCAGCCGACAATAATAGCAGCCTTGATTCAGCGTGGTTGGATAATAAGGGGTTCAAAAAAGCGAATTGAAATAGCTAAGTCCTTCTTTCCCGATTCGGTAATTAAGGGCATAGTCAATGTTGCTACAGATATTATTGGGTTAGACTCGATGACTAAGGAGAAAGCAGGTAAATTTTGCGTGGCTCGTCTTGCGTACCGTGATCTGATTAGCTTAGAGCTCAATTCTTTGCTTTCTAACCTTCCTCGCAATAAAAATAATAGCGAACGAATGTCTCACGCTATTAAGATACATGAACAATATAACTCAAGAGCATTTGATTATTATCAAGGTCTAATTCAAGGAGACTTTGTCCTGGGACCAATAAATCATATAAGAACCTTATCAAGTTTCTCACGCGTTCCCGCTAGTTTCATTTCGTTCGTATTCGACGAAGCAAAGTGGCCTATTGATGCCTTTCTGAGTTCATCGGAATTCTCGAACGCAATAAAGCACGACTGGCTCCAAATCGCGGAACTTACGGCAACAAAGGTTGAGTGTTATAATTGGATCGAAAAGCTATTTTCTATTCTAAATAATCTGTCAAACGATTTGGGCCGGAATGTATAATCTTTAACCTACTATGCAGAATGGAACTCCGCTGCGAAGCGGCACATTCAAAGAGCCAAATCCGTATCTTCATGAGGATGTTATAGCAATCGAGCCTGTTTTCGGAGAAGAACTTCTTTTCGAAGTTCATTGGCTCTTAACTAGAAGATGCTCATTTTCATGCTCTTATTGCCCTCCCCACCGGCATAACAATCGCTCGCCACAAGTGGATGAAGTGACATTAATTGGAGGGTTGGAGAGACTCGACGGGATTCTATCAGATCGAATATTCCGTATTAATCTAACTGGGGGTGAGCCAACAATATACCCCGCTTTTTTGAGTTTCATAAATCATACTACTACTTTATCTTCGATTAAGGCTGTCCGCATTGTGACCAATTTAAGTGGTCCCGATCGGGTTTGGTCTGGATTACGCAAAATTGCTGCAACTAAACCAGGGCATATTCAAGTTGTCGCGTCCTTTCACTCTGAACAGGCAGACCCGCTATCTTTTGTGGAAAGGATCCAATTTTTATTGGAGTCAGGTATTCAAGTTGTGACGAAGTTCATGGTCGCCATTTCTAATCTGGATCTCCTTCGCAAATTAATGCCTACACTATCGGGTCTTACTGACGCCTACAGTCACTTTTCGGTTGCCGTACAATGTGTACGCGATTTGGGTATGGACGTCGACAACGAATTAGAAATGTTAGGGCGTACTTACTTAAACAATATCTCTCACTGGTATGATCAACGCTCCATTATTGTTAGTTCAAAAAAGGGGTTGAGATGCGAATCATTAGGAAACATTGATGATTTGATTAGGAGTGGTAAGAATAGTTTTAAGGGGTGGACATGTGACGCTGGATTAAGAGCATTCTTTATCGACACTGATGGGTCAGTATTCTCTGCAGGATGTAAACCTGAATCCCTGCCCCTTTTTTATCTTTTCGATGAAGCCTCAGAGCCATCAAAACTTCAATCAGTAATATGTCCACACTCCATTTGTGAATGTGCCTCAACAATACGAATTCCAAAAAGGGCGAGCGAAAGAAGTTGATTATCTGCCCCCAACGAGTTAAAAGGGAAATTTCCCCTCTGAATAGATGTTTGCAAAATAATCAGAAACGGGAAAATTATTTGCAATTCGATTGGGACAAGATTTGGGGGTTGGAAACTGTCTCAATAGACTCTATCTCGATCGCGACAATTAACTCGCTCTTCGCGCCGTGATTAAATCGGATTGTTTGAGCCGATCTCCTCGCTTACGTATGGTGCTGGCCGTTCAGTGCCAATACGCGACGCCAACCACTCAGGTCTTTGATTCCTTCCGCAATAGGGGTCTTGCAATCGATTCTCGATCGAATTATAAACTATGAAGGCGTTAGTTCGCTCGAAAGGGCTAATATTGTTATTCGATGCATGTAACACATTGCAGTCAAAAACAACAATAGACCCCTTCCGGCACAAGACAGGAACAATTCCCTGTTTTTGAGCAACCTGCGTAATCTGATGCTCGAGAGGAGATCCCAACCTGCTGCCCATTAGAGATGTCTTAAAGTGGTCTTCAGGTGTCGTTCCCACACAGGGATAGAATTCTCTATGCGATCCGGGAATTACCAATAGTGGGCCGTTAACAGCGGTATTGTCGTCAAGCGCGATCATAATACTAAGACATCTCATTGCAGGCATGCCATCTTCAACGTGCCATGTTTCAAAATCAGAGTGCCAGAAAAATTCCTTTCCGGAGAAGCCGCTTTTGAAATTGATTCGAGACTGATGAATGTAGGTATCGCTGTTCAAGATACAGTTGGCCAAATCGACAAAACTCGGATCCGATGATACGCGCGCAAATAAAGAGCTACTCTTATGAATTCCATACACAGTCCGAATCGAATCGCTGGCACGCTCCGTTACGGGCGGGGCACTACTTGCTAAAGAGTCGCCCGAGACAAGCCTAAGCGACTCCGCTTTCAGTTCATCAAGCGTGGTTTCAGAGAACCAGTCTTCCACAACCAAAAACCCATTAGCTTCATAATCAAGTAGATCTTCTTCAGACAATCGACAACTACCGAGATCTTCGCGATGCATAATCGTGTCGTCCCGAATGATGACCGAGTTGACACTATTTGTTCGTGATGGATACTTGTCGTATACACTCATAGCTGAGCCCCTACCCTTGCCATATTTATTATAGTTCTAATCATCGACTCATAATCAAGTCCCGTTGACCCGAAGGCTGAGGCAAAAATACCAGTGGGCGACAACCCAACGTCTGGAGTCAGTTCAATCACCGTAAAGTCATTCGAGTTTAACCTACCGTCTATCCTGAAGATGTCAACCTTACCCATAGCATTAAACAGATCTCTTGCCATCCCCAAAATATCATTTGGAATACGATTTGTGACGTTTAGCTGCTGTCTATGCCTGGTTCGTTCTGGAAGGCGTTTTTCCTCAAATGAATACAACTTGTCGAATAGATAGTTCGGCTGATCGTTATAGCTGACTTCTATCGCTTCCAAGAGTATTATGTGTTCCTTGATCCCCGCAATGCAGATGCTGACTTCCGAGCCGTAAATGAATTCCTCAATTATGATTGGTTGATCGAAAGTTGCGAACAGTTGTTGAGCCAAGTCGATAGCATCTTGGGAGCATTCAACTAGATTCCTTGATGAGATGCCAATTGAGCCGCCTTCGAACGCAGGTTTAACGACGACTGGGTATTTGATGTTAGTAAGGTCCCCTACGATTAGCTTTCCGTCAAACACCACGTGCCGAGGAGTGAGCATCCCGAACCGTTGCGTTAACCGCTTTGATAACGACTTGTCTTGACAAACCAATGCCGCGTATGGATCCGATCCAAAATACCTTATGTTATTGCCCTCGCAAATTGCAGGGATTATGGCGCGTCTATTTCTTGAGTGCCTTCCGGACCATAGTGAGACCACAAAGTCGTCTGAATGCTCACTGATATGTTGTGTGAATTCAGATGGGTCGGTGTAGATTACTACTTCGAACCCCATACGGATAATTGATCGCTTGATTGCCTCTAGTTGATGTGCATCCGTCATCTCTAAGAAATCGCTCTTGGAGGTTATAGTACGATCAAAGTCTGCCAGATCAGCAATAACGACGATTCGACCTTTGCGAGTGCTGATGATACCCATAAATGCTCCTTAACTATTGCCCAAGCCCCAGTACGAGAGATGAAGATTTTAATATGGATTGGGGTACAGTTCCGCGCCAAAGGTGAATCGTCGCGGATGATTGTTCAATTCTTCCTCATTAGCTAGAATCATTTTCGGCCCTTAAACCTCAACGATTGTCGTCATAACCGCTGGTTTGGTGCCAATCTCTCTCAGAACAAAGCGCTTCAAAAAAATACGCAGGTTTTCTGTCAACAAGTTGCGGTCAATGATATGTTCGCGTTTCATATCAGCGACAGCGGAGCGGATGGCTGAGCGTGCGTCGGCCGCGAAGCCGTTTGACGGGTCGATGCCGGCGACACCCTGGAATGTGATCTGCGGCTCGCTGGCTAGTTCGTGGGTGGCTTTGTCAATCGTTACGACGAGCGAAATGGCACCGCCGTAGGCAAGTTTCTTGCGATCGCGGACCACATCGTATTCGATCTCGTCATGTGATTCCTCGTCTATAAAGGTTTTGTGCAGCTCGTGCTTGTCCACGACCTTACAGGCGAATTCATCTACTTCAAGCACGTTGCCGTTCTCGATCAAAATAATGTTGTCGTCGTTATAGCCAGCGACGTGATGTTTGACATATTCTTTGTGCCGGAATAGCATCCGGTATTCGCCGTGGATCGGGACAAGGTATTTGGGCCGGGCGGTTTCGACCATTATCTTGATGTCTTCCTGCGAAGCGTGGCCCGAAACGTGGACGAGGCGACGTTTTTCTTCAATGATGTTGGCACCGCGTTTGTAAAGATTGCCGATGAGGCGGCTGATGTTTTTTTCGTTTCCGGGGATGATGCGGGCCGAAAGAACGACGGTGTCGCCTTTCTCGATCTCCATTCCCTTGTACGTGGATGTCGCAAGATTCCACAAAGCGGCGCGGTTTTCGCCCTGTGAGCCGGTGACGAGATAACAAACCTCGTCGTCATTGAGCGCCCGAGCATCACCCAAAGATACCTTCGCTCCGAAAGGTATTTTTAATAAACCCTGTTCCTCGGCGATCTCGACGTTCTTTTGCATCGAACGTCCGCAGACACAGACCTTTCGCCCAAATTGATGGGCAACGTCGAAAACTACCTGAAGCCGATGCAGAGATGTTGAAAACGTCGCGACAAACAGGCGGCCATCGGTTTGCTCAAATATTTCTTCGAATGCCGGAATCACCGCCATTTCCGAGGGTGTCCTTCCCGGGACGGTTGCGTTCGTCGAATCGCCAAGCAGAAGCAGCACGCCTTCGTCGCCGATCCTCGAAAGCGTCTTTAGATCGTAAGGTTTGCCGATTACGGGCGTGTCGTCGATCTTGTAATCGCCGGTGTGGATGATCGTGCCAAGCGGCGTGTGGATCGCCAGAGAAAAGCAATCGACCAGCGAATGCGAAGCGTGTATAAACTCGACTCGGAAATGCCCGACCTCAATAATGTCGTTTGCCTTGACGCGATGTATCAACACGTCGTTGAGCATCCCGTGCTCTTCGAGACGTTTCTCGGCCAGTCCGATCGTAAACCGCGAAGCGTAAACCGGCAAATTGAATTTCTTTAGAATATAGGTAAGTGCACCGATGTGGTCTTCGTGGCCGTGAGTCAGGATGATCGCGGTCAGGTCGTCGCGGTATTCTTCGAGAAAGTCGAAATTCGGTATGGAAATATCCACGCCATACGGCTTCTCTTCCGGAAAGCCCATCCCGGCGTCGATGACGATCATCTCATCGGCATACCGGATGCCCATGCAGTTCAACCCGAATTCGCCGATGCCGCCGAGCGGAATTATTTCAATTTTGTTTAACAAT
Organism: Chloracidobacterium sp.; assembly: GCA_016711345.1. Taxonomy (NCBI): domain Bacteria; kingdom Pseudomonadati; phylum Acidobacteriota; class Blastocatellia; order Chloracidobacteriales; family Chloracidobacteriaceae; genus Chloracidobacterium; species Chloracidobacterium sp. Next base: position 4,124,462 of record JADJTD010000001.1, on the reverse strand, counting down.
AGCAGTTGCTCCCCCCGAGTCTCGAATTGGTGAGTATACCACAGCCCCGTTATCATCTATTTATAGCAGTCTTCGGCAAAGAATACCTTATTGCATGCCATCCTACGATTTCAGTGAATTTCGTCACCCGCGCTCTGCATGGTGGTTTCAAAATACGTTTTTTTCAAAAAGGGGAGTGATACGCCTTAGATTAGCGAAGATTGTAAAAGGGGCCCCGCTAAGAAAGTGTGTTTTGACTCTAAGCTGGGCGAAAATCAAATTCCCGCATTTCCCGGATCAAGTTATCAAACTCAATTGATTGGGTTCGATCGGAATACCTATAGCGTGAACTCAGAACCTCGTGATGACATTTCAATCAGGGAAATGCACAAGGAAATTGTTGTTTCGCGGCAAAGCTCCTAAACTAATTCAATAAGTTCAATAATTCCAGTGATTCCTGTACGCATTTTTTAAGCAGGCGGTAACGACCTTCGAGGGCAGAGCATCCAGATCCAATGTTAACAAGCGACGGTAAGCTATTCGCTTTGGAAAAACATAATCGATAATTGTCCTGGGGAGGATTACGAATCATGATTTGATGTAGGGGTTGCGAAGGGGCTCGACGGCCTTGGTCTGCATTTCGTCCTCCGCATCGAGAAGCTCCCATTCGAACGATTCCAGATCGACAAAATGCTACCCGTCTAAAATGGGAAAATCCCCCCCACCGGATTATTAGGGTAGTTCACGCTCCAATTCGTTTTTGACATAGAAAGCTCGATAACATGGGCTTTGGCAGTAAGTCTATTTATTTTTTCCACGAGTTTTACCCAGCGTCTGCCATCAGTTTGTTGATCAAACGGAACTATCTCAGTCTTCATCGAAATTTTTAGACATATTTCATAGGTCGATATCGGTCATATTATTAAGGTAAGAGGAAGCTTTAAAATAGTAATTCAAGTGATTTTATATGAATTTGCTGCCCCATTTTGTTTCACGTCGCGATCGCGAATTCATTTCGCGGTTGGGTTTTGTCCTGAAGGATTAGCCGGTCGTTGTACTTTTTGAGAATCCGAGAGAGGGTCGAATGTGTTGCACCCAATGCCCTCGCAGCTCGTCTTAGATTTCCGTTGTTTTGTTGTAGAGCTCGTTGTATGACAGTTCCGGCCGCCTTCATAAATACTATCGAGGTTGTCCTTTTTGGAATCGAAAGTCACTGTTACAACATCGTCATGCACCGATCCGTCATTCCGCGCCATTGAGCCTTCAGAAAAAACCGATTTCATGCTGTTTTTACCAATATTTGTTTCGGAGGAGCGTTCGCCCAAAACAGATTTCACCCTTTCTCTGGTAATCAGTGTGTCGTCTATACACTCGACAGCAAGACGGGTGGCGAAATTGAGCAATTCTCGAAAATTTCCGGACCAATGGTGGATCTCCAGTTCCTCGATTGCTTCGTCGCTTATCTCAAAGGGCTTCTCCCTGCCAACCGCCCGACATTCATCATTCAGTTGTCGGTAAACCAGGCCTTTGATCTTCTCCTTTTGATATCGAAGCGGAACGGTCTCGAGATTCAAAATATTCAAGCGATCGAATAGATCTGGTCGGAACGTGCCTTCTGTCACCATCGCTTTAAGATCTTTCGAGGTCGCAGCAACTATCCTTACATCCACTGGTCTTTCAACCGTGCTGCCGACCCGCCTGATACGCTTTTCTTCCACAGCCTTCAAAAGCTTTGCTTGTAAATTCAGCGTCATTTCGCCGATTTCATCGAGAAAAAGGGTTCCTCCGGCGGCGATCTCGAACAGCCCTGCTTTCGGAGCTGTTGCTCCGGTAAAAGCGCCTTTTTCATAGCCAAACAATTCGGATTCAAGCAGATCGCCCGAAAGACTTGCGCAGTTGACGTTTACAAATTCCTTTTTTGATCTCGAACTTTTTTGATGCAGCCGTTTGGCTATGGTAGTTTTTCCGGTTCCACGCTCACCCGTTATCAAGACATAGTGCGATACACGGGCGTATCGCTCGATCCTTGCTTCTAGATCCGTGATCATGAAACTTCGGCTGGCTGTGAGCATTTCGTTGTTCGAGTTATCCATCATTCTCCTTTCGACTTTTGTCACCTAGATGCGGGTTGGTTAGTAATCCCTATTCAACTGCCGTGCCACGATAACTGAACACGGTTGCATACTGGGGCAAACGATAGATACAAATGGAGTTAGCTGAAGATTTTGATACTAGAAGGAAATAACTCAAGGAGTGCTTAACTGTTGACGCTGACGACAAAGTGTCCACGATGTACACACTTATTTTTAGGAAGCCATCAGTTAACCAATTTCAACACGGCCTGGCCCTGGGTAGATACAAGCGCGACTTCAGTGGCTAACGGCTCGATAATCCAGGTGGGCAAAACGACGGGTTCATTTGCATAGTCGAGCGGCGGAAAGTTGTTATCAGATTCGGTCGCGACCGACGCTTGGAGTAGATGAACAGGTGGATACATCTTCAATAGTTTTCCGAATGCAATATTAGCGATTTCCTCGTTTTCGGGCACAAAGAAACGTTGCTTACCATTCTGAACGATATTTATTAGCTCGGTCTCGCGAAATTCTCGTATCTGCTCGGATGTTGAGGGATAGACCTCAACAACACTGGTACCCTGAAAGCGGGTTTTTCGAACCTTAATATCTCCGAGAAGATCGATGTTTTCGTAATCGTCGTTGACGCTCTTAAGAATTTCTTCCGCCGTAGTCGCCGCTGAGCGCCATATTCCGAAATGTTTGCGGATCTCGGTTATACATTCAGCGGAGATATTCACCCCGACCAGCCGCATCCCATCGTTCGTTGTCGTGCGGACGATATTTAGTCCCGTTTGTTGAAGGGCGTTCAGGTGCTTCCAAATTGGCAGCAATGCTCCGCTCAAAAGATGGACCGTCCTCTTTTCGCTCGCCGGAATCTTGCTTTCTTCGTACAGCCACCAGCTTTCGGCCCGGCTTTTGGGGACGAGTTTATATTTTTGAACGAGTTCATTTTCCCGGATATATGAAAGATTATAACCGGCTGGACGACTCACTGAGAACATTTGAAAACGATCGCCGGTTTCGGGGTCGGTGTGAGACAAGGTTGCCCGAACCGCAACATATGAATCGTTGCTTCGGTTTTGATAAAAGCGGATATATTCATTGAGAGAAAGCTCGTCAAATTTTGCGGGATGCGTTGCGACGGTCAATTCTAGCTTGTAATAGACTGTTTGAGCGCCTGTCAGAGGATCGGAATGCAAAACATGGGGCGGTTCGGCGACCATAACGGAAATCGCTTTCAGATCTTCCATCCCGTCATCAATCTTTCCTTTCGACTTCAAATGCTCGATCGTCTCCAGAAAAGTCTGATAGAAATAGTCAAACAAAGCGTTTTGCCGGTCAACCTCAAGTGAAAGCAGACGATTCAAAAATCGCGGAATATTGGTTTTTTCGCTCTCCGAGATCTCCTCGCGGCCTTCACTTCCTTTTTTTACAAGCGCCATGTCATCGAGAGCTCGTTTCGGGTCTTCAAGATTGGGAATAACCTGCCCATTCATAATTCGGGTAAGAACAACATTTAACGCGGCCCTTGCCCAAGTAAGTAATGAACAGCCACTAGAATCTTTCTTAGCTTTCAAACAATTAGGGAAGAATGATGGTCGTTTGACGGTAGAGGATATCTTAAAGATAAAACTGAAAAAGGGCAGCCTCGTATTTCTGGCATCCTGCGACACTAACAATGTTCTGAACGGGGAAGGTCTGGTTAGCCTCGCCTGGGCAATGATGGGCTCGGGGGCCTCCACAGTGATTTCAGCTCAATGGGAGGCAAACGACCAGTCAACGGAGATTTTCACCAAATCATTTTACAAATTCTACAAAGAGGGTGATTCATCTGCCGGAGCTCTTCAGAAGGCGTCGCTGGAGATGATCAAAAACAAATCCAGCAATATGCACGAACCGTATTATTGGGCTAATTTTACTCTAACTGGGGATTATCGATAGTGGGACTCGTACCTATATTTGTATAAGTATGCTTATGTTAAGACCAGTTTCGAATACCTTTTGATCTACGCTACTACGAACATAAACGCCTTGATTTATTGTTCTTACACGAGTACTGTGATAAAAATCTTGTACTAAGGTTTCAAGAATTCGCGGTAGAAATTGCCCGAAGTTTCTTTCGTTTTGAATCTTTCGTATCAATAAAATGTCTAATCAGTTTTTTGAACATCCCATACTAAACTCTCCCTATGAGATTCCATCTCGTCACTGGGGATTAGACGCTGAAGGTCAACCAACACAACAGGTCCTGGAACATCGGCGCCGGGCGGACTTTATCACGCCAATTCCGAAGGCTAAGAAGCAAAAGAAAACTGCTCAACAACCTGGCTTCGTATTTGACGAGGGTGTCGGGCTGTCGACGACCGAGCAGGCATACGATCCAACATCGATCATCAACGAAGTGCGTGGATATGTGGATCAATGGCGAAAATTGACGAATTCGAATGACTGGCTGGTCACGCCCGAAACAGCACGTCTACTTAAACATTGGCGACAACATAAATTCAGCAACCTTCGCCCGTTCTTTTGTCAGATCGAGGCGGTGGAAGTGGCTATTTGGCTTACTGAAGTTGCGCCAAAGTTCCCAGCCGGAAAGAAATTCCTTGAGCATCTAACAAACGCAAATAACGACGCTAATCCCGAATTGATGCGTCTCGCATTAAAGCTTGCAACCGGAGCTGGCAAGACAACGGTCATGGCAATGCTCATCGCCTGGCAGACCTTGAACGCTGTGCGTCAGCCGGGTTCAAAAAAATTCGCTCGTGGATTTCTGATCGTCGCCCCGGGACTGACGATCAAGGATCGTCTTCGTGTACTCCATCCGCACGACCCAGACAGTTACTATCAAAGTCGCGAGTTGGTTCCACAAGACATGCTTCGCGACCTCGACAAGGCTAAGATTGTTATCACCAATTATCATGCCTTCAAACTCCGCGAACGGATCGATATTTCAAAAGGCGGTCGACTCTTGCTGCAAGGCCGAGGCGGCGAAGAACTTAATACTCTCGAAACCGAGGGCCAAATGATCCAGCGGGTCATGCCAGGGTTGATGGGATTAAAGAACATCCTAGTTATCAATGATGAAGCCCACCATTGCTACCGCGAAAAGCCATTAACTGAAGCTGAAAAGGCTCTGAAGGGTGATGATAAGAAGGAAGCTGAGAAGAATCGTGAGGCTGCTCGGATGTGGATCTCCGGACTTGAAACGGTTAAACGAAAACTCGGTGTAAGCCAGGTCATTGATCTGTCTGCGACTCCTTTCTTCCTTCGGGGATCGGGCTATGCCGAGGGGACGCTGTTCCCCTGGACGATGAGCGATTTCTCACTTATGGACGCTATCGAGTGCGGTATCGTCAAGCTGCCCCGCGTTCCGATCGCTGACAATCTTCCAAGTGGTGTTGAGATGCCGATGTTCCGCAATCTCTGGGACCGAATCGGCAAGAAAATGCCCAAGAAAGGTCGTGGAAAAAGTGATTTTCTCGATCCGCTCAGCATACCGGTAGAACTACAAACCGCCCTGGAAGCTCTTTACGGCCACTATGAAAAGACTTTCGAGCTTTGGAAGAGCGGTGGTGTAAGTGTCCCGCCGTGCTTTATTGTAGTTTGTCAGAATACGGCCATTTCCAAACTTATCTACGACTACATTTCCGGTTTCGATCGACCCACAGACGAAGACGGAACGATTCCGCCGCCATTTTTGGGAAAACTCTCGCTATTTTCGAATTACGATGAGCACGGATCTCGCCTTCCGCGTCCAAACACCCTTCTGATCGATAGCGAGCAACTCGAATCTGGCGACGCTCTCGACGAGAAATTTCGCGAGATGGCAGTGGATGAGATAGAGCGATTCAAGCGGGAAATGCGTCAACGCGGTGATCGCGATAAAGCTGAAAAGATGTCCGATCAGGACCTTTTGCGCGAAGTTATGAACACGGTCGGAAAACGCGACAGCCTTGGCGGTCAGATCCGATGCGTTGTTTCGGTATCAATGCTTACAGAGGGCTGGGATGCAAATACGGTTACACATGTGCTTGGCGTTCGAGCTTTTGGAACTCAGTTGCTTTGCGAACAGGTTATCGGTCGGGCGTTGCGGCGCCAATCCTATGATTTGAACGAAGAAGGACTCTTCAATGTCGAGTACGCTGATGTACTTGGCATACCTTTCGATTTCACCGCTAAGCCCGTTGTAGCTCCACCACAACCTCCGCGTGAGACGATACAGGTCAAGGCTATTCGTCCAGAACGTGATGGTCTTGAGATCCGCTTCCCACGAGTTGACGGTTATCGTGTCGAGTTGCCGGAGGAAAGACTGACCGCCAAGTTCAATGAAGATTCTGTATTGGAGCTTACGCCGGAACTCGTTGGACCGTCAGTCACTCGCAATTCTGGCATTATTGGCGAGGCGGTCGATCTTAACCTGAAACACCTCGACGACCTGCGGCATTCGACGCTGCTTTTTCAAGTTACTCAAAGACTTCTATATACGAAGTGGCGTGACCCGGGCGAGGAACCAAAGCTCCACCTTTTTGGCCAGCTAAAACGGATCACCAAGCAATGGTTCGATACATGCCTGGTCTGCAAAGGCGGCACTTACCCGGGACTGCTGATGTACCAAGAGTTGGCCGACATTGCCTGCGATCGAATCACCAAGGCAATAGTCACTGCTGAGGCGGGTAAACGTCCGATAAAGGCAATGCTCGACCCTTACAACCCGGTCGGCTCGACCATGCACGTCAATTTCACAACTTCAAGACGCGACCGCTGGGAAACGGATTCACGAAGGTGTCACATAAACTGGGTGATACTCGACAGCGATTGGGAAGCTGAATTTTGCCGTGTTGCCGAAGGACATCCAAAGGTCCGCTCTTACGTTAAGAACCACAATCTCGGTCTTGAAGTTCCATATCGTTATGGTTCGGAAACACGAACTTATATCCCTGATTTTATAGTGCGGATCGATGATGGCCATGGCGATGAAGATCTACTCAACCTTATTGTCGAGATCAAAGGCTATCGCCGCGAAGACGCCAAGGAAAAGAAATCAACGATGGATACCTACTGGGTTCCGGGAGTCAATAATCTCGGCACTCACGGTCGCTGGGCGTTTGCTGAATTTACTGAGGTCTATCAGATCGAGAGTGATTTCAAAGGAAAGATCCAATCAATGTTTGATGAAATGATCGCTACACAGACAAAAATAAAATGATCAAATCTGTAAATAACTATCCCATTTCGCAACTTTTCGACATCGACGCCAGCGTCGTCTATGTTATTCCCAAATATCAGAGGGAATACACCTGGGGCAAACAGCACTGGCAAAATCTCTTCGACGACCTGATCGAAAACGATCCGGGCTATTTTCTTGGTTCGATCATATGCATAAATCAGTCGACCGATACGTTAGCCATCCAAGAACTCGAGGTGGTCGACGGTCAGCAAAGACTTACGACGATCTCCTTACTATTCGCGGCCGTATACAAGGCTTTTGGTTCGGGCACCGGTGAGCTTAACGAGGATCTCCTGGTCGAGCGAAACAACATGAAGCGCAAGCTTGTCTTGCGTGGTGCCTCGGATCGAATGCGCGTTGTTCCTCAGAGTCAGAACCGAAATCACGACGACTATCGCGCCATATTGTCAGAAATTGAGGTCATCAACCAATATGAGATTCCATTAAATGCGGGTAACCGGCGAGTAATGAAGGCTTTTCGTTACTTTCAAACACGCATTGAAGAGCTGATAACCGCAGCCGATGATCGAAACGCGGCTCTGATAGGTTTTGTAGATAAGCTAAGCCGAGCCAGCCTTGTAAAGATCGAGGTTGCCAGTCATACCGACGCATATGTTCTTTTTGAGTCTCTCAATGACAGAGGAATGCCGTTAACGGCGGTCGATCTTATAAAAAACAAATTGCTTGCCAAGATAGATAGGGACGATCCGGTTCGTGTCGATTACTACTTTGAGCAATGGCTTGCCTTATTGAATGAGTTAGGCGAAGAGTACGCGATCCACGAGCGATTTTTCCGCCAATATTACAATGCCTTTAAGGATGAACTTAAAGGCATTATCGAAGTTCCAATTGCCACTCGTTCAAATCTTATCTTCATCTTTGAAAAGCTGATAAACCACAACGCGACTGAATGCCTGACAAAAGCGGCCGCAGCTGCGCGACTATACTCATTCATCCTTTCCCGGCGAACTGATAACACTCTTCAAGATCTGCGAAAACCCCTTCAGGACCTCGAGAGAATTCAGGGTGCCCCGTCGTATGTGTTGCTATTAAACCTGTTGACCCGCCGTGGCCAGCTTGGCTTAAACACGGAGCACCTTAAAGCGATCATCAACGATCTGGCTGTATTCTTTGTCCGTCGTAATCTGACGGACACACCACCAACCCACGAGGTCGCCCGCCTTCCTCTCAAGATATTAGAGGGCTCAAGAGGACTGACCGGTCAAGACGTTGTTGATTTTATTCAGGCACAACTTGCTGCCGTTTCATCAACAGATGCAGAATTTCGCCGCCGGCTCGAAGGTTCCATTTACGAGGAGAACATCGGCGTTGCTCGTTATGTTCTTACGGCACTTGCTGAAGACAGCATGACGACAGAAACATTTACTGATCTTTGGGAAAAACCGGGAACGCAAATGACGTGGACCATCGAACACATTTTCCCTCAGGGCGAGAACATTCCCGAATCGTGGGTGCAAATGATGGCGGACGGTGATTCGGAGCATGCGAAACAGATACAGCTCCTGCATGTACATCGGTTGGGGAATCTGACGATTACCGGCTACAACAGTTCCCTCGGAAACAAGAGTTTCGTAGACAAACGGGATAGGACAGATTCTGCAGGTCGGTTTGTCGGTTATAAGAATGGGCTCTCACTAAATTCTGAATTGGCGGATACTGATAGATGGAGTGTGGAGCAAATTCAGTCTCGTGGTGCTGCGCTGGTTAATAGAGCGATGGAATTATTCGCGTTTCCAGGCGTTCCAGAATAAAGGCGGTATATGTCGAAAACTCCAATTAAAAAATCGATCGAAACATTCACCCACGAAGAGGCCTCGCGGAAGAATATTCCGACGGCGGAGCATGAGTCGGTGATGCACGAGGAGCAGAAGTCGCCGATACGTGTGGCTTACGAGCGGCGTAACCGCGATCTTGATCCGCAGCTTGTTTGGCGGGGCAAGGACGAGCAGGATTGGTCGGATCTGGTCGTACAGGCTCCGCCGCTCTATATTCAGGAAAAGGTGCATCCAAAGGTGCTAATAGACGATCTTCGACGGCAAACCGAGAAGGCCGAAAAGACGGCCGTTGATGCACAGATCGATCTTTTTGCCGATTTCAACGGGCTGCCGGACGAAGGTGCGAAGACCGAGTTTTACCAGCACGATCAAAACTGGTCGAACCGGATGATCCTCGGCGATTCGCTTCAGGTAATGGCGAGCCTTGCCGAACGCGAAGGCCTTCGCGGACAGGTGCAGTGCGTCTACATCGACCCGCCATACGGCATCAAGTTCAACTCCAATTTTCAATGGTCAACCACTAGTCGGGATGTAAAGGATGGCAATGCGGATCACATTACACGCGAACCCGAACAGGTCAAAGCTTTTCGAGACACCTGGCGTGATGGAGTTCATTCGTATCTCACATATCTTCGTGATCGCCTAACGGTCGCACGTGATTTATTGACAGAATCAGGCTCCATTTTTGTTCAGATAGGCGATGAAAATGTGCATCTTGTGCGGTCGGTCTTGGACGAAGTCTTTGGTGCAGATAATTTCATCGCAAACATCGCGTACCAGACCACACCCTATGCGACGAGTGATACATTACCAGCCGTTTTCGACACTCTGCTTTGGTACGCACGGAAACGATCATCGGTTAAGTTTCGACAGTTATACAAATCGAAAAGCGACATGCAAAGTATTGATCGTTTCTCGAGCCTGCTTAGCGAAGATGGCAAAACTACTCGTACAATGACGAAAGAGGAACATCAAGCGGGAGAGCCGTCGAAAGGTTGGACGCAGTTTCAGGCCGTCTCACTGGTCTCTCCCGGACGGGCGTCGCAACCCCAACCTTTTTCTTTTCAAGGGAAAATCTACTATCCGCCCCCCAATTCTCACTGGAAAACAGTGGTTACGGGACTCGAACGAGCCGCCTTAGCGGGGCGAATTCATGCAACTTCTAATGGTGTTCGTTTCCGCAGCTTCATTACCGACTTTTCTATTTCGATAACGCATAATATTTGGTCTGACACAAGCGGCGGTATCTCAAGCCGAAGCGATGAAAAACGGTATGTCGTACAGACTAGCCCAAAGGTAGTGGAGCGGTGTCTTTTAATGGCTACTGACCCTGGCGATCTTGTTCTGGACCCGACCTGTGGCTCGGGCACCACCGCTTACGTCTCCGAACAATGGGGCAGGCGCTGGATTACGATCGATACATCACGAGTCGCCTTGGCTCTGGCCCGTGCACGTATCATGGGGACTCGTTATACGTATTATCTACTCGCTGATTCATCCGAGGGACAGCAAAAGGAAGCCGAAATCACGCGAAAAGTTCCGTCAAGTCAGCCGACGCACCAAGATCTCCGACACGGATTCGTCTACGAACGCGTTCCACACGTAATGCTTAGCTCCATCGCTAACAATAGCGAGATAGACGAAATCTGGAATGATTTTCAGCCACGGCTAGAAGAGGTACGCGAAAAACTAAATTCAGCACTAGGAACGCACTTGGAAGAATGGGAGATACCACGCGGTAGGGAAGACGAATGGGAGAAGGAAGCGAAATTCTTGCATTCCGAATGGTGGCGACTTCTGACTGATCGCCAAAGTGAAATCCACAAATCGATTGCCGCCAAAGCCGAGAATGAATATCTCTATGACAAACCCTTCGATGACAACCGAAAAATCCGAGTCGCCGGGCCATTTACGGTCGAGAGTCTCTCGCCACATCGAACGCTCGGTGTGGATGAAAACGACGAACTGATCGATCCGATGAAAGATCCGGGCCGCGACGAAGAAAAAGATTTCGTTTCGATGATCCTCGAAAACCTTCATACCGCCGGTGTTCAGCAGGCCCATAAGGATGACAAGATCGATTTTAGCTCGCTGACGCCATGGCCGGGTGAGATGGTTTGTGCAGAGGGAAGATATGAGGAATCCGGCACTGAGCGCCGAGCGGCGATCTTCGTGGGCCCCGAGTTCGGAACCGTTTCGCGTCCCGATCTGGTCCAAGCCGCCCGCGAGGCCGGCGACGCCGGGTTTGACGTGTTGATCGCCTGTGCGTTCAACTACGATGCCCTTTCATCCGAGTTCGACAAGTTAGGCAAGATCCCGGTGCTCAAAGCCCGCATGAACGCCGACCTGCATATGGCCGAGGACCTGAAAAATACCGGCAAGGGCAATCTGTTTGTGATCTTCGGCGAGCCGGACATCGACATTCTCGACAGCCCGAACGGCCAGATCCAGGTCAGGGTCAACGGCGTGGACGTTTTCCACCCAAACACCGGCGAGGTCCGCAGCGACGGAGCCGACGGCATCGCTTGTTGGTTCATCGACACTGACTACAACGAAGAAAGCTTCTTCGTCCGCCAAGCCTATTTCCTCGGTGCCAACGACCCATATAAATCTCTAAAAACAACCCTCAAAGCCGAGATCAACGAAGAAGCCTGGTCCACGCTCCACAGCGACACATCCCGACCCTTCGACAAACCAGACAGCGGTCGCATTGCTGTTAAAGTAATCAACCATCTTGGGGATGAGGTGATGAAGGTATTTAGAGTGTAAGGTCTGAGTATTGACTACCGCAGTAAATGAAATTATGACAAAAACAACAAATCGAAAACACTCAGTAAAAGCGACGGTCCAGATCCTGGATCTGACGAGAGCAGGCAGCTCCATGAGCCTGGAGATATTTGCCAATGACGAAAAGATCGGTGAGATAAAACTCGGCCGCGGTTCGATCACTTGGTTTGGCAGAAACCGACGTACAGGCAAAGAGATGTCTTGGTCAAAATTTGCCGCGATGATGGACGACATTGCCTACGGTAAATGATGGGCTAAGTTGTCCATGTTTATCGATGGCGGGGCATTCAACCGATTGGAGTTTTCATCGGAATTGGTAGCATTTGGTTCCTAGGTATCGATTCCACGAGTGCTCCTGGGATTGTCATTATCGGAAAGTAGAAAACAATGGCTCAAAGCAAAAGATTTGAATGCGACAACTGTTCCTTTGCTATTGAAGCATGGTCGGACGGTAACCCGTACTACATCGACGAGAGCGGCAAAAAACAGCACGCATACCATCCGGACCATGAAGGGCTCGCCCGCTGTATCGGCAATGATCTGCCACACTTTTGCCTGAGTTGTGCCGAGGAATTTAACGTGGATTCGCTCAGCCCTATATCCAGTTGCCCTGCGTGTCATTCAAATGAAATTGTGGCGTGCTATGAGCTGAGTCAACAAAAATGCCCAAAGTGTGGGACCGGGAAATTCGCAGATGATCCAAACTTTTTTGTCATTTCATGATCACGTTCCGAACGATAGCCCCAAACGGGTACAAGATGCCTCGCTTCAGACATATCTTGTTCTATGGAACAGGTGACCAACCACTCAAGTGACGAAGTAATGAAGGTATTTAGAGTATGACAAAGTTGAACTGGGACCGGGTGAACATGGAAAACCTTATCGCCCGTCGTAATTCTGAATTCTTATCGCGAGAAGGTGGCGATGAACGAGAGAAAATACAGCGCCCATCATCCTACCGGAAGTTTCGGAAATACGTCTCCAAACGAGTCGGCAGTCGACTTCACCAGAGCCAACAAGGGCATGCGGCGTGTACATACTGCGGAAACCTGATCCCGGTCCGGTCAATGGATAAGCATCTCAAGAAGAAGCACTCGCTCTGGCAACGAATTGTCGATGTGTTTCGCCCTAAGCAAAAGTCTTCGGATTCCACACCTATAGATGGCTTAGCAGCGCGACCATATGCTACCGAAAGTGTTCCGAAAAAACCCAAAAAGAAAAAGAAAAAACTCAAGAACGCCGCCGAGAGTGGCATGATAAGTTCTAATCAAGAAAAACGAAACTACGCGACCATTCGCAATAAAAAACTAAAACGGCCGGAACGTATTGTTGATGTAATGTACTCACCCGAAAACACTTGGCTGGCGAATGAGGTTTCGGAGGCACTTGATAAGAACCTCGTCCGAGTTCGCACGATCGAGGTGAGAAGGGAAGGAAAACGAGATTCATTCGGTCGGGTTGAATGGTATTTGAAGGCTCACGGGACAGATGAAGTTGTGGACCGGTTACAACTAGGGATTGACCGATTCGGCTTTAACACGCGGCGCGTCGAAGACTCGCATACGAGTCGGCTGATAGGCGTTATCTCACTATGTGGCCCACCGACGAGTTCCTCAGGGCGTCGACATCCGCGGAAGCGTCGTCCATTCAAAACAGGTTGATCATGGGGACGCAAAGTGTTCCGGCTTGGCGGCTAGCGCGGGACTAGTAGGAAAAAATTCTTGTGAAAGTTCATCTCACACGCACCAAGGGATTTTCATCTGGCGAGTTGCTGCGCGTCAGCGAGTTATTGATCCGTAATTCCGGTCCGATCCGCTTTATTCCAACAAATAAATATATTGCTTTTGCTAAGGATAATTTTGACTGGGATGACCTCTTCAAAGAGATGGCTGCTTTCCGCGATTTGAATAATATCCCCCCCGAGGATTTCCTCGTCTGTATAACCGAACTAAAAGATGATTGGGATGAGTTCTCTATGTGCGACCCATGGGGAACAAACAATATCTTCGTACAAGGAGCGAATTGGGAATCTTATATTTATTCGGAAACGCATTATCCAATTGCGTTTGAGGTCGTTATAAATATCCTCCGCCGAAAACTACTTCCGGGGTTCGAGTGGGTGACCGGAGAAGCTTTCTTGCATGGCAAACCTCGCGGTTGCATCAACGATTCAGCGACTGATAAGGCGGAGGTAGCCTTAAAAATGCGAACGGGAGATATTTGTGCGGATTGTCTTCAAGGTCTGGAGGCAACATTCGCAGATAAACGCGTTCTTAAACAGGCCGTGGAAATCTTCGACACGCTTCGGCGTGGCATGATGTGGTCACGGGTTTACTTAACGCCTCTCAGTTTTGAATCACATCTACCGTTCTCTATCGCGATCACTAAGCGAAAAACGGGCATGACGTCCGAGTCGTTTCGTAAATTCCTGATGATGATCGACCATTTCGATTCGATCGTGAGAACTGCGGTTATCATGCTCGCTCATTTATATTATTCCGGATCCGAAGATACTAAAGTATTTTTTTCTGAGCATGGACTGACGGGAAGGCCGGCACTCGGAACGTGGGTTAGCGCATTGTCGGAACTAGCTCGGTCGGATCTATCGAGCCAACCTGTAGACCTACCCCCCAATTTTTCGAGCCGTGTAAAAAAGGTGATACAGTTTGCAAATGAAGGGAATATCGTCTCGATCAGAAATGAGATGAGAGGCCACGGCTATATCGAGTGTGGCGACGGAGGCTATCAACAAGAACTAAAGGAACTCTCCCCGATAATCGAACAGATCGAACAAAGTCTGAGCCCGTTATTCCATCGCTATAGGCTTCACTATGTCGCGAAACTGCACCACCAGGGAAAAGGACTGTTTGCGATCGACCATGTACCGCTTTCGGGCAGCAATGCGGCGTTTGTCGAGGACAAGCTGACAGTCGAATTCTCAGGATTTGATGACTTGCCGGAGGCAGGCAAGTGCTTTCTCGTAAATTCCGATTACAAAGAATGGACGTGCTTGGATCCCTATATGAAATATGTCGACTGCCCTGAATGTCGGCATCCCCGCCTGCTTGTCTACGACGGTGAGGTTTATCTCGATCCTTTCGTTGGACATCGGGTCAGGTTGAATGTTTAATGGCGCAACAACATTCAGGATGTAGATCATATCGAGTTTGTGCACGACGAAGAATAGCGACCGGTCGGAGACGATGACTAACGAAGACCAACTTTTATCATATTACGATTGGAAGGAGTTGATGCTTCAGCGTCGAGGCCTTCCTAAGCCGGACGGCAGGCAGCTGTATCAGTATCGCCTAAGCGAAGACGAGTTTGTTGATCTCGAAGCATTTCTCCGTCAAAAAATAACAAAGACGACAGCCCATAGCTTTACATTTACAGCGAGGCGGCCGGGGTTTGCGGATTTGTTTGTTTTGTACGGGGCCGAATGGTGGCGTCGTCGTTACGATGGCACTGGTTATGCGTGGGAACCCATCCTTGCCGATCTCGGGACTCACGCCTGGGACTGGAATCAAAGTCATAGAAGTGATTGTGTTAGAAATGGGCTTCACAGTTGGAAGCTTCACACGCTTAGAACCGGAGGGCATCGTTTTCTAGGCGCAGTGGCATTGCAGGGAGGACTTCCTCTGCGGTTACTCGCGGAGGAGCGAAGCAGCATAAGCCGAGTTATAACCCGCGTACTTCGCCTGGCACGGAGAACTGTCGAGTCGCCACAGGAACTTCAGGAATGGGTCGAGAGTCTTCAGGGATATTTACCTATCAGTTATCGACAGCCACTGATATACACGCTTCTGGCTGAGATCGCCTGGACCGTTCTCGATTTGAAAAATCGGGCAGAGCTTACTGCCGGATCGAACGCCATAGCAAAACTTGATCACGTAGTTCCCGGATGGCGAGATCGCTTTCCGTTGCCGATCGATGACCATCATGCGATCGCATTGATCGACCACTTGGTGCGTGAGGCAGCTACGATACGGGTCGAAAGACAGTCGTTGATACTGCCGATCGAACGCACGATCGAAGCCAGCGAAGACGGCAACTGGATCCTCAATTCCTCATTGGACCTTCCCGACACGATCGACAGCAAGCACATCATGAAGCTATTTGAAATAGTGGAGGATGAGTTGCCCCGAACTGGAGAATTAACGATCACAGTTGGCGAAAGATCTCGCTCCGCAGGGTTGCGAAAAATGGCCGGACACGATTCATTTCGAGTCGCAAGAACGCCATGGGGATTCGCAGGACATGAAGCGTGCGGCGAGCACCTGATCCAATTGAACGCGGTCGATGGCCGTGTCTGGTCAGCCGTCGCTACAAAGGGGCAGGCAATAGACGGCGAACTACCGTGGATATTTGCAGGTGACAGTGAAATACCAAGATTAGTAAGGCAAGGGTCGGGTTCAATCGTAGACAACCACGGACTGGTCGCGATCCCATCCGGCTGGCACATATCACCCTCGGACGAAGGGGCGGTGGACGCCAAAGGGCAAATTGTAAACCTTAACAGAAACATGTTTGCCGTCGAAGGAAATTGCGTTGTAACCGACCTAGTCGGAAACAACTTTCGCATTCGCACCGGGAATGCAGCCGCGACGGAAGAGTCCTTCGAGTGGTTAGGAGATCGAATTTGGTCTGGATTCACGAGTCCGTCGACCGCTTTCAAAGGCATGCCCCAGCTTTACTCAATAGATGAAGATGGTGTCAAGAAAAAGGTCTCGGCTGAGATCGGCCTTAAGGTTATCGGAGCCCCAACATCTCAAGTCCTCGTCGGTCCGGTGGAGCTACGATATCCGGCCACGGGTGACATAAGACATCGCACGCGCATGGTTATACTTCCGAAGACGTCGTTATTGACGCTAATGCCCGATAGTCCGCGATCCGGCGTCATCTTTTTCGAGGACTGGGGACTTAAAGATGCTCAGGTAATATCGGAAGATATGAAGACACGTTTCGTCTCAGATGGTCAGAATTCTTTACTTGAGCTTTCAGTGCCTGAAGGTGTCAATGCCCCCGACGAGGTCTCCATTTCGGCTCACTGGCACCATACTACGACGCCGGTCCGACTTGCCCTTCCTTTCCCTGCTAAGGGGGTTAGAGTTTTTGATCGCGGTGGTAATGAAATAAACCAGAGCGAACGCCTTGCGGTTCAACAGCTCATTGGTACCAGACTCGTCGTTCTCGGTGCAAGCCAATACAACCACATGTCGTTGAGATTACGAGCAACGGAGAAGGAGATATCGAGGAAGTACCAGATCAAAAACAATGAAGGACTCCTTAGCCTTTCAATTCGCATTGCAGACTATCGAAAGGATATCGAACACTTGCTTACCATCGATGACAATCCTGACTCGACCGTAATGTTAGAACTGTATTTGAACGGGCAGAAGGAGTTCGGTATAGAGATCACTCCTTATGCATTTCGCCCTGATAGAGATGAAACGGACATCTGGGTAGACTTCGGCGATGGTCTATCCTCGCTAGGAGATGAAGAAGACGGGCCGCAAGCCCTTGCGATCCGGTTAGAGCATCCTGGCGACGAAGTTCAAACTCTTGCGCCCGATGACAAAGTTGACGCGCGCAAAGTTAAGTGGTGCTTCAACCCCGAAAGTCGCGAACCGGGTGCTTGGCTGATCTATCCGCCAGCAAATTCTTCGTACTATTTTCGGCCGACACGCTGGTTCATAAAAGGCGAGGAGGAGGATGTACTCGATGCTTATCAAAGTGCCGTCACGACTAAGGACGAGGACGAACGCCAGATAAAGGTAGACGAATTTATCGCAGACCTCGCCGCAGATTTTCTGCATCCGAACTGGGAAGATATTGAGCAGCTAGCAAATAATACAGGCCATCTCCCGCTTGCAACGCTCGATATCTGGAAACGATTTGCAAGATCGTCAAGAGGAATGGCCGCGTTGTATTTTCGCTTTAGCGGACTTGGGACTCTTTTCCTTTTCAGGTTTGCGGAGGAACTGCCGTTTGCCTGGGAAACAGTTTCATTTTGTGATTGGCGACGTGCAATGGGTTTGGCACAAGCGCAGTGCGACAAAAATTACGGAAAAGAATCAGCCGGAACAGTTCTAAATGTGTTTCTCGAATCTCGGATGGACAGTCTTGTAGCTGAGACCGGTTCACTCCATTACTTGTTCGGCATTTTGAAGGGGCTGATCTCGGATGAGGCTCGGGCAGAGGTTGCCCGTTTGAAAATCGGAGGACAGTTTTCTGAATCGTTCCTTTTTAACGGTGAGTACTCACCACTCAATAAACTTAGACAACGACATTTCCAAGATAACGAGGAGTGGCCGTTGGATCTTGGAGGTCATTCGGTAATCGGGTCACTTGCACCGCGAGGTTCACAATACCTTTACAAGGAAAGACTCGGTTATCCGGACAGCGTGATAAACACGCCCCTACTGCTAGCTGCACAGGTCTGTTGCGATCAGACATTGAATTGGTTTGAAGAACCGCAAAAGATCCATTTACTCCGACAGCACAAAAACTTCGATCCAGATTGGTTCGATGATGCTTTTAACCAAACGGTCGCTCGATGCCTTGCTGATGGACAAATTGATAACACCTAAACTTATGACACTCAATTACTTTTCCGAAATGCTCCCCGTTTTATCGCAACGTGCAAAATACGCGGCTAACAGCTACCTTCGATTCGCAAACGAACCACTAACTCAGCACCTTGGGCAAATGTTTGACCAGCCATTTGGACAACCTGGAGCTTTTTTGGCTGACCCTACTTTCGAAGCTGTATACGGCTGGGAGACGGGAGAACAGACGATGGCGGACCTCGCTGGAAAACTTTTGACAAAAGATATTGTCCACGCGATGGATAACCCACCGAAGGAACATATCGAAGACTATAGATTCGGGAAAGATCAAAAACCATATAAACACCAGATCAAAGCGTGGGAAGCTTTGTCGCAGCCTACACCTCAGTCGATCATTGTTGCAAGCGGTACCGGTTCAGGTAAGACTGAGTGCTTTATGGTTCCGATCCTGGATCAGCTTGCAAAACAACGTGCCGAGAACCAAGGGAAACTAATCGGCGTCAGAGCATTATTTCTATATCCGTTGAACGCTCTGATCAACAGTCAAAGGGAACGGCTACGAGCCTGGACAAGTGCTTTCGATGGCGATGTGCGGTTCAGTCTTTACAATGGAAACACGCCAGACGTCGTCCCGACCCAAACGGCGAAGGGCCATCCTAGCGAGGCACTTGACCGAAAGTCCCTTCGACAGGCTCCGCCGCCAATTCTTGTTACGAACGCGACCATGCTTGAGTACATGCTAGTACGCACCGCAGACGCCCCAATAATTGAGGCATCGCAGGGCAAACTTGAGTGGGTAGTCCTTGACGAAGCTCATAGTTACATAGGTTCGCAGGCGGCAGAAATGGCCTTTTTGATCCGTCGTGTTCTGCTTGCATTTGGTGTTCGCCCTGAGAATGTCCGTTTTGTTGCAACGTCGGCAACGATCGGCGACCCCGAAGGTGCAGCAGGAGAACAGCTTAGAACCTTCCTTGCCGGTATTTCCGGAGTGGATCCCGCCCGTATTCATGTGATTGCTGGAAATCGAGCGATACCCTCTCTGACATTCCTTGACACAAACGACAATAAAACGCTAGGGGATCTTAGGGCGATCGAACCTGAGAAAGAGTGCTCGGCCGAGCGTTATGCCGCGATTTGTGAGAGTTCGACTGCTCAACGATTGAGACGCTTATTCATCGGAGATACCAGTTCGCCACCGGTTTCTCGTTTGTCCGAAATTTGTCGAACTGTTTTTCCGGATCGTCCAAACATTGGGAACGATCATTACGAAGAGTGTTTAAAATGGCTCGACCTTTTGTCCGGTACTAAACCCGCTTCGAAGAATGGGAATGATAATGGAGATTCCTTTCTACCGTTGAGAGCCCATCTTTTTCATCGAACATTTTCGGGCCTGTGGGCTTGTGCGGATCCGGATTGTGATCAGAAGCAAGGAACGCCTTTAAACAGCAAAAAGTGGCCATTTGGTTTGATCTACTTCGATATTCGAAATCACTGTAGTTGTGGAAGTCCGGTTTACGAGGTTGTAAGGTGCGACGGTTGCGGAGAACCATTCCTTTTAGCCGGAATCGATAGTGACGGTACGGTCTGCCATTTGTTGCCGGAAACGGTACTTGATGAATTCGAGCTTGATGATGAAACCGACAATGAAGAATCAGAATTTGATGACTCACATGAAAATCAGAAAACCGTCAACTCACAGAATAAGTTGCTTATTGCAAACCAAAATCTGACCAATGTTGACCTTGTTTATGTTGATCGCGCGACCCGTAAGGAAACCGAGCGGACGGAGGGCGTACTACATCTGCGAGCCCACGAGGATGCAGGCGGGGGGCTCACCTGTCCGTCATGCGGAACCAAGGAGGGTTCGAGAAGAAAAGTCTTTTTGTCGAGCAGGATCGGGGCGCCGTATTTCCTTGGGAGCATTCTCCCGTCACTTCTTGAATATGCCCCCGACGGAGAAAAGCCCGCCGATAACCCATGCCGGGGTAGGCGATTGCTGTCATTCAACGATAGCCGGCAAGGCACTGCACGGATAGCAGCGAGATTGCAGCAGGAATCTGAACGAAATCGCGTCAGAGGATTGCTTTACCATTTTGTACTTGCAGGTAGGACGTCAAATGGATCGACGAAGGCTCAGGAAATAGAAAAGCTGATCGGTGATCTGGAAAAGGCTAATAACGTGTCGCCGAGTGATCAGCTTAGGTCAATTATCGATCAAAAACGACAAGAACTCTTGCTCCTCACCGAATCAAAGACTGTTGGCTTCGCTGATCTCGCTAATAGTCTCGCAAATTCTGGTACTGACTTTGATCAGATGTTGGGCCTATATCGACGTATCGCTGGCGATATTTTCCAAGATCGTGGAAGTGTTGAACTGGCACGCATGTTCCTCGTTCGAGAATTTGGCCGGCGTCCAAAACGAAATAATAATCTTGAAACGATGGGGCTCGTTTCAATTCGGTATCCAGCCCTCGATGTTGTCCAACAGGTTCCACATTCGATTCAGGCGGTCACTGCGCTTACTATCTTTGATTGGCGGGATCTTTTGAAGATCTGTTTGGATTTTTTCGTAAGAGCAAATGGTGCTCTTGAGATAAATCGTGACTGGCGTAAATGGCTCGGTGTTCCGTTTCCACAAAGTTTTTTGATCGATCGAGACTCATCCGAAGTTGGTCGCAATCAAAAAAGATGGTTGCGAGCCAAGCGGATGGGGATGAGAAGTTCGCTTGGAAGGTTATTGGCGTTTACTTTACAGAAGAACATAGATTTGCCGGAAGGTGAAGATATCATTGATGCGGTATTACTTGAGTTATGGAACACTCTTTGTTCAGTTGGCCTTCTGGTGCAGAGACCTGAGGGACGCGTACTTCCATTGGATCATCTTGCATTCGCGCCCATCGAACTAGGTTGGATATGTCCTGTGACACGGCGTGTGCTTGATACAACGTTAAAAGGGGTCACCCCATATCTCCCTAGCGAACCGACTAAAAATACAACCAATTGTGAGAATATCAGCTTGCCAATTTACGATAAGCCTTTCTCGGACACTACGGATGAGCTTGCTCGTATCAGAAATGGCCGAAAATGGCTCTCTGAAAACCAGGAAGTCCTTATACTTCGTGACAAAGGGATATGGACAAGTTTTCATGACCGAGCGGTCGAATTGTCCCTATATTTCACGACTGCGGAACACTCTGCTCAACAAGATTCTAGCACCTTGGAATTGTACGAAAAATGGTTCAAGAATGGCGCTCTCAACCTATTGTCTTGTTCGACAACAATGGAGATGGGGATCGACATTGGTGGTATAAGTATGGTCGCAATGAATAATGTTCCGCCCCATCCAGCGAACTATCTGCAACGAGCTGGGCGAGCAGGACGGCGGCGCGAAGCGCGGTCGACCTCGATGACTTTATGCAAGACCAACCCACATGACCAAGCGGTTTTCAAGAATAGTCGTTGGGCGTTTGATGGTGACCTGCCAGCTCCGCGAGTCTCACTCGACAGTCCAAGAATTGTTCAACGACATGTCAACTCCTATTTACTTTCACATTTCCTAAGAGAACGACTTGGAAACGCCGGTCAGGAATCCCTTCGTCTGAACTGTGGCGGGTATTTTCTGGGAGAAAACCCTTTGGCCGATCAGTTTCCAGCGTGGGCGATGATCGCTCCTGTCGCCAATGATTCTGAGATTGGGGCTGGTTTGAAGGAGCTGGTCCGAGGAAGCATTTTCGATGGCCGTTCTTTAACAAGCGTTGCCACCGACGCATCCTTAGCAATGAGTGACGTAACATCAAAATGGAAGTCTGAATGGGACCAGCTCGAAAGAGAGCTCCAGGATGTGAAAGGTCAACCGGGGTACGAGGAAGTTGCAGTAAAAGCGATTCAGATGCACATGTCACGAATGACGGACGAGTATCTTCTGCGTGAACTTTCGGCCCGTGGTTTTCTTCCCGCCCATGGATTTCCGACAAATATTGCGTCTTTCGATAACCTGACAATTAGCCAATTCAAGCGAATAAAGGGGAATAAAGTTTCTGGTCGCGAAGATAATCGATACCGGCGTCGTGAAATGGCGAGCCGAGATATTGCGACCGCTTTACGCGAGTATGCTCCAGGTTCAGAGATAGTTATGGATGGCCTTGTTTACAAATCGGCCGGTGTAACTTTGAACTGGCATATACCCGCAGATCAATCGGACGTGAAAGAAATTCAGGAGATTCGTTTTGCCTCTCGATGTCGAAAGTGCGGCGCTAGCGGATCTTCTTATAGTTTGGAAGCTTCGAGTACATGCAAGGAGTGCGGAAACGAGATTGGGTCGAAAGACAGGATCGAGTTTCTGGAGCCGGCCGGATTTGCTGTTGATTTTTACGACGACCCGACGAATGACACTTCGACGCAAAAATATATTCCTGTGGAAGATCCATGGATCGACGCGGAGGGCCCTTGGCTGACCTTGCCGAATCCAGACCTTGGTAGGTACCGAGTTTCGACACAAGGGCACATATTTCATCAATCCAGAGGTATATACGGCTTCGGTTATGCGATTTGTCTGGAATGCGGAAGGGCTGAGCCAATGACAGACCGAGCTACGTTGCCGTTAGCCTTTCAACGGCCCCATAACAAACTACGTCGGTCAAAAAATGAAGGTCGTAGCTGCCCGGGTAGTAACAACCCGTGGAAGATCAAGAAAGGACTGAGCCTGGGGCACGAGGGATGGACTGACATTCTCGAGCTGCAACTAAAGACGGAGACCGGAGCGTGGCTTGATGACCCTGTCGCAGCTAGTACGATTTGTGTCGCGGTAAGAGATGCGATAGCCGAAATAATTGGCATACAGTCAAATGAACTGGGATGTCAAATAAAACAGTCGCGACTGGAATTTGGCGGCAACTGTAGATCTCTTCTGATCTTTGACCGTTATGCTGCTGGATATGTCTCTGGTGCCGACCGATTCATAGCCTCTGTTTTCCACGCGGCACACAAGCGACTCCAATGCTCCGCAAATTGCGATAGCGTATGTCCAAATTGTTTATTGGATTACGATCAGCGGTTTGCTATCGACAATCTTGATCGACATCGTGGCTTAGAAATTCTAACCGATACCTGGCTTGACAGCCTCAAGCTACCAGATGATTACGAGTTCTTCGGGCCTGAAACGCGACTTGAACCGCATAACATCTCGGAGTCGATATGGCGCACCGTTTCCCAGAGTAGGATCAACGGCGTTCGGTTCTACACTTCAGGGCCTAAGGCCGACTGGGACATCGCCCCGTCTTCTCTGCGTGAAACGGCATATCGATTAGCAGGACGCGGTATCAATATTGAGATAGTCATTCCCGGTCAACTGACTGGGCTAAACGACGAGGACCGAAACGTCTTAGCGAGTCTCTCGGATCATCCAGATATCTCAATTCGGACGATCTCTGAACCCGCCAGAGTTCAAAACGGCTGGTTGTTAGCAGAAACGATTAAAGGCCCTAGCACTCGATGGGCTATTGATTCTGAAGACGGATTGGCATTCAATTCAAATTGGGGATCAACTGAGGGATTGACCGTTAAGACGAACTTAGGCAGGTCCGAAGAAATCGTTGGCGATCCTCTGCTGTCAAACAATATAAGACCAGAAAACATTGACCTCGGCGATCGCGAGATCGAGATTCTTTCTGATCTTGATGGCCCGGTTTCTTTTTTTGGAAACCTTTTCTGGCAAAGGGTCTGTAACGAACATGATCCAACCCGATTGCTACTTGAATCTGCAGAAGATAAGGTAATTCACTTCAAGTATAGTGACCGCTATCTTTTCACTCCAATTTCAGTTGCGATACTCTTCGAAATAGTAAACGGGCTGCGAAACAAGATCGGGACGGCTCGATGGGCAGATGCCAAGAGTACCATACATACAGCTCGAAAATCAGTTTCGGGCGACGCGTGGTACCCGAACAAACTTGGATCCGACTGGCAAGATGATAATACTCGAGAAAATGTGATCCGCACGCTGTTTCAAAATATCGGTACTGAATCGTCGATCGAATTATTGCAAACCGCGGAATTGGGACATGGTCGGATAATGGAGATCGAGTTCTCTACTGGTAGAAAATTAATAGTACGGATGGATCAGGGGGTTGGCTATTGGCGCATCGCCCCAACTGCCAATCGTCAACTTGTTCTTTTCAACTTTAACGGACCAGTCACAGATCAGTGTTCCACCTTGGCTCGTTTAACGGTTCGTGTTGAGGGACGAGAGATGCCTACGCAGCTATTCCTAAAGCTCCGGTAGAGATGGGATATCCAATGGAATTTCGCATAGCCGATACATTCACCGACAGCCTTGGTAAACTTTCGAACGTCGAGCAGACGGCCGCTAAGACTACGGCATTTGACCTCCAAACAGACCCATCGAATCCGGGACTGCAGTTTCACCGGATCGATAAGACAAAAGATAAGAATTTTTGGTCGATACGCGTTAATAAGGATATTCGGATCATCGTTCACAAGGATGATTCCAGCTTTCTTCTTTGCTATGTCGACCACCACGATAAGGCATACGACTGGGCGGCGAAACGCAAGCTGGAGGTTCACCCGCAAACCGGCGCCGCCCAACTCGTTGAGATCCGCGAAACTGTAAAAGAGATCGTTGTTCCTAAATACGTCGAAGTCGAACAGCCAAAACGTCCACTTTTTGAAAGCCGAACTGACGATGAACTGCTTGGCTACGGCATCCCAAAAGAATGGCTCGATGATGTGCGTAATGTTAGGGACGAGGACGCTCTACTCAAACTTGTCGATCACCTGCCGGCCGAGGCGTCTGATGCCCTATTGATATTAGCCGATGGAGGCACTCCCTCAGTTAGCGAAACCGTATTTGAGGCAACTGATCCGTTCGCCCACCCTGACGCTATGCGGCGTTTCCGCGTGATGAATAACGTCGAGGAGTTGAAGTTGGCTCTCGAATATCCTTGGGACAAATGGGCGATCTTTCTTCATCCAGTCCAGCAGGAGTTGGTCGAGAAGAACTATAGCGGCCCGGCTCGCGTGTCGGGTTCCGCTGGAACCGGTAAGACGATTGTCGCTATTCATAGGGCGGTTCACTTGGCCCGCAGCAATCCGGATTCGCGAGTGCTGCTGACGACATTCTCAAATACACTTGCGAACGCACTGAAAAAGAAACTCCGCCTTCTCATCAGCAGCGAACCGCGTCTTGCCGAGCAGATCGATGTCCACTCGATGACTTCGATCGGCAGGCGGCTCTATGAGCTGAAATTTAGCAAACCGAAGATCGCTTCGCGGGATGAGATACGCGAAATTCTCAGCGAGGTTTCGGCCACCGTCGAGGACCATAAATTTACTGTTCAATTTCTGTTGTCCGAGTGGGAACAGGTTGTCGATGCGTGGCAGTTGAACACCTGGGTCGAGTACCGCGACGTGGCAAGGTTAGGACGCAAAACAAGGCTCCCCGAAAAACAGCGGCAGCTTGCATGGTCTGTATTTGAACTGCTCCGGGATCAGATGGCAGAACGATCGTTGATGACCGACGCAGCCCTACTCGCCGCACTTGCTGAAAGCCTGTCGGCCCGTAATAACCCGCCATTCGATTATGCCGTTGTTGACGAGGCCCAGGACATCAACCCGTCGCAGCTCCGATTTCTCGCCGCTTTGGGCGGCGACCGGCCAAACAGTCTGTTCTTCGCTGGGGATCTGGGACAGAGAATATTCCAGCAAGCGTTTTCCTGGCTTTCGCTCGGTGTGGATATTCGTGGGCGTTCCCGCAGCCTGAAGATAAACTACCGCACATCACACCAGATTAGGGCACAGGCAGATCGCCTGCTCGGCCCTGAGGTGTCGGACGTTGACGGCATTACCGAAGACCGCCGCGGTACGGTGTCGATCTTCAATGGCCCATCGCCTGAGATCATTGATTTCGATTCGATCGAAGATGAGATAGGCGGAGTCGCGACCTGGCTTGGCGATTTAAAAAAGAGCGGCATTCAACCCCATGAAATTGGGATATTCGTCAGGTCCGAGAACGAACAGCCGAGAGCTACGGCGGCAGTCGAACGTGCAGGAGTCATGTTCAAGATCCTCGACGAAAACGTCGAAACTACCTTTGGTCATATTTCCATCGGCACGATGCATCTTGCCAAGGGCTTAGAGTTTCGCGCAGTCGCCGTGATGGCCTGCGACGATGAGATCATTCCATCCCAGGCACGAATCGAGCAAGTCGTGGATGACGCTGATCTCGAAGAAATCTACAACACCGAGCGGCATCTGCTTTATGTCGCCTGCACCCGTGCCCGCGACCATCTTCTCGTAACCGCAGCCGAGAACCCATCGGAGTTCCTAGATGACCTGCGGCTTTAACATCAGATAATTATGCAATATCAGAGAGATCTGCCAATTTCGATTCAACAGTTCATCGGATCTGAACAATGGACCTTCGCAAAGACGATGCCCGAATGGCCGCATGAGTATTTGGTTCGTAATCGTGTCGATGAGAATCTCTTTATGCGATTCGCCCGGCATATTTGGGATCACGGATACCAAGGCCGCTTTTACGACATGCGACTGACCTACTACGCGTATGATGGCAGAGTCTATTGGACTATGGGCGAGCCTGACGACAAAACAATGATCCTCAATCGTTGTATGAAAGACGATACGTATGAATCTCGAAAAAGGAACGGAACTCTGCCCGTTCGGGGGCCTGTACTTTCGAAGTGATGGAATCGAGTGAATTTATCAATAGGCTATTTGAACTCGGTCGCGACGGGCGTTACAAGGAGAGACAATATGGCGGTTTGGAAATTTGGAGTCCATTTTGGAGGCGGAAACAACCCTTCACATTACGATTTTATTAAGGAAGAGGGAATTGCAATCGGACATCGGCCACATGCCCCGTTTTCAAACGGGGATTTGGTAATTATCACAGACGGCTTTACCGTGAAAGCGATTGTTGGAATTGTTGAAGAACCCTGGCCAATTACGGATAAGCCGGGATATGCTTTTGTGGAAGAAGCCTACAACATTACATACGGCCCTGATACGATTGTCGCAAAAGCCGAATGGTACGACTTTCCTTTCTGGTACCAACTTGTCCGGGCTGGCAATCAAGTTCATGATCCGGAGAGGATTCGGGTTATTGAGAATATTTGGAACAATCGATGATACGATCAAATCGTTCCGGATTGGCAATGTCGGCCTGAACATAAGGACGATATTACTTTATTTCTTCAATCCAAGGTGCCAGCAGGAAAGACACGAAAGAGAGTTAATCCTCGTCGGGAAGTATAAAGCCGATAGATTTTTGACCATCAACGTCAATCCCTTTTCTTTCGTCTTGCCACTGTTGGTTCATCTTTTCGTATTTCTTTAACTGCTTAAGTGTTACTGACGGCTTATTTTCTTTAATAGCCTGCTCAAGCATCTCCATCGTGACCCGGGTATCGGCTTTTTCGGCTTTGCGGGCTGCCTCGACGACGAGGTTTGCGATGTCGCTTGAGACATAGTTTTTTGTCAGGTCGGCAAGTCGAGTGTAATCGACACCGAGGTCAACGGGGCACCTGGCCAAATGCTGCCGAAATATCGATTCGCGCTGCTCTAAGTCGGGCTGGGGAAGGTAAATAAGCTTGTCAAAACGCCCGGATCTTAGAACAGCCTCATCTATCTTTTCGGGCCGATTTGTAGCACCTATGATAAATATCCCCCGTTTGCCGCAGCTGCTCATTTGCGCGAGGATCTCATTAACCTCAGCCGCGTAATGGTGGGACACGTCACTCTCCCGACTGGGAACAAGCGCGTCAAATTCATCAATGAAGACAAGGCAAGGAGCCTTTTCTTCGGCATCCTTAAATAGCTGACCGATCTTCTCCTGGCCTCCGTGAACGTAGGGGCTGGCGAGATCGGAGGGGTTGACCATAATAAAACTAAATCCGATCTCCTCGACAAGGCGCTCGGCGACAAAAGTCTTACCGCATCCTGGAGGTCCGTAAAGAAGAACGCCATTTAACAATGGAATCCCGAACTTTTCAAATCTCTCACGTTCAACTATCGGCCTGATCACCTCGTTGTGAAGAATTGACTTTAATTCGGCCATGCCGGCGAGGCCATCGAAGCCCGTTCCTGGTGCTTTCTCTTTGTTTTCAAAGTTTCTTTCGAACGAAATTTGAGCGGTTGAGCCCTCAAACACTAATTCGCGTTTCAAGGCTCGGGCGAACTCGTTCGCTGTTTCGAATCTGGACTGGACGTCGATGGACAGAGCTTTTTCAAGTACCATCCTAAAGTGGAGGTCCAGCGTATTTTCGTCAATAAAGTCAAAGTTCAAAGGCCTGGACCGTGCTTTCTCAAGTGCAGTTTTTACTTTATTAGCGGGCGCCGTCATTACAGCCTCGCTGAACCAAGGTGGTGAGCCGAAGATAAGGTTATAAATCAACGCTCCTACGGAAAAGAGGTCGCTTTGCGGCACAAAGATGCCATGAAGAAGTTCCGGAGCTGCATGGAAAAGAAATAGGCCCTTTAAGGAAATACTATCCCGGGATGCATGAATGTCACGGGCCTGGTCGAAACCTATCAGAACAGGTTTGTCGCGATCGGCAGAATAGTCGAGGATCACGGATCGCGTGGAAATACCGTTGTGGATCAAGGGGACATCCCGGTTATGAAGAAACTTTAGCGTTTCGAGGAGTTCAAGTGCAATAGGCAGAACCTTATAAGGCGACAAGGTGCCGTTTCGAGCCAACAGATCGGCAAGGCTCTCACCACTAATCCATGGAAACACAAAAAATGCATAGCGTTTTGAATCGATGACTGTTTCACCCTCGTCCAGAAGGTCAGGAATATTGGGGTGCTCGATCGTCCTGAGGATCTCTAGGTGACGGAGCTTGTCATTATCATCGTAATAGGAGCCGGGAAGGGATGCGAGATCAATGAGTTCAAGGCGTCTAGAGCTGCCATCGCGATCCTTAACCCTGAAAGATTCAGATATGCCGCAAGGTCCGGACGGGAACTGGACCTCGTACCGGTCGGCAATAACTGAACCCTTGGCTAGTTTGGATTCTAAATCAGACATTAAGATTCGTATTCGGTTAACAGGGTGTCGTCTCCTTCATAGATCGGTTGGTCTGAGTCAGGCAAGAGCCACACTAACTCTCGAACAAGCGGCCTAAGTTCTTTTTTGGAGGCGTTGTTGGCGATCATACTGAGGCCCTGGTTAATCAACAATCGGGCCTTGTTGCGGTCAATCCAGTTGCGATCGTCAAAACCCTCGTCCAGATCATTCAATATACCGATCTCCATTTGGACTCCCAAAGCAGCGTCGCGAAGGCTGAAACTCATTGTCTCGACGCGGTCGCTAAGTTCCCGGGCGAGTTGAACGTTTTTCTGTTTGATCACTTGCTCGATCTGGTTTTTTGTTTCAGTTATCGCGGATCGTACTCGATCGTCATTTATCGATTCAACGTTTCCCTCAACTGCGCTAAAGACCTCTTCGAGTTTATAAAAAGAACTTTTCAGCCTTTCCTCCGCCAGCGGCCATTCAACGGCATCTTCGGTCTCGTCGATCGTTTTATTTAGGCGACGAAGATCCTGCAGAACCTGCATCTTCCTATCGTAGTCAGAGCGGCCCTGATCCAGCAGCTTTTCGAGAGCCCCAAGGTCGGTTTCAAGCTTGGAAAGAACATCACCATGGCCCGATTGATCGTCCTGCTTTAGAAGATCCACACGATTCATAGCTCGCGAGATCTCTTGCTCAAGCCAATCGGCATCGATCTCCTTTTCATTCTTTCGTTCAAAAGCCGCTGTACAGGTGTGGTCGAGAAGCGGAAAATAGGCTGACAAGATTCGATTTGAATCATTAATTTTCAGGGTAAGTTCGACCTCGCTACCCGCAGGGAGAAGCTTCGGAACGTCCTCACCGGTAATTACCGCGTCAAAAACGTGAAGGTTGTTAATCAACCTGGAATGATCGGTACCATGTTCCACCTCATAGATCGGAATGCGTATTACATCGCTACTCATGCCGCTTCTAACGGCCGTTTGGGTTACGAGTCCCCGCGTGACACCGGTTGCAGGCAGCGGCTGGTTTTTTTGAAGCCCATCGATGAATCGAACCACCGGATAACCTTTTCGGGTACTTTTGATGGCAATTCCCAAATTATACGGGAGCGTTGCCGAGCCAATCTTAGTGCCCTGGATAATCGTGAACTCAGTTGGCTCACTCGGTAAGGCATTACCCGTTTCGTCATAAACCACGACGGTAAATGCATTTGACCGTCCTGGTTCGAGTAAGGGTTCAAATATTTCGCCTATAGTGTTGATCTCGAGCTTTCCGCTCGACCATCCTTTATCTCCGCGAACGATCTCTGCAAAGACCTTAGTCGGAATTTCTCCCTCGGTTTTGTTTTCGAGAATTTTGATGGTTACGAGTTCAGACACCTCGACCGTCGTTGCCTCAAATTTTATGTCCAACTGAATTTTTGTTCTGTCTCGATCGCGATCGACAATTTGCTCGGCGATGTTTACAGTCGAGGCATAGAGCGCTGCCCCCTCGGCAACCGCGGTCATCGGGTCGATGCTGGTATCGACATTCTTAGTAACCTGATCGCGCAGCATCTGGCGGACCTGCGGGGCCCACGTTGGCCCACCGACGAGTATTAACGCACCGAGGTCTTTTCCAGTCAAACCGTTTCGTGACAAAAGCTCTTTACAAATGTCTATAGCTTTTTGAAAAATAGGCTGTGTAACTGTTTCAATGTCCTCGCGAGTTAAAGTCAGATCCAGTTCGATCTCATTACCGTTATCATCCAAGGGGAAGTCATCTGGGTCACTCAAAACGTCAGCAGAGGTTGAAAATGAGAGAGGAATCTTGGCATTGAGTTCGGCAAAGCCCTTCAAAGCGATACGAAAATACTCTCGTTTGTTGGCATCTGAAAGATAGGAATCAATTGCAAATTTCGACTGAAGGTGCGGTATCAAGATATCGTCAACGATTGCGAGGTCAATGTTCTTTCCACCTAGATGATTGTCGCCCTCAGTGTCTATCACCTTCATAATGCCCTCTTCAACCTTGAGAAGGGCTGCGTCAAAAGTGCCGCCTCCAAAGTCGAAGACCAACCATGTTCCATCGGTGCTTTCGGTTGCTACACCGTATGCCATCGAGGCTGCGATTGGCTCTTGCAGCAACTCACAATGTTCGAATCCCGCAAACTTAGCTGCAACACTAGTAGCGTCCTTTTGATTAATTGTAAATTTTGCTGGAACAGTCACCACAATGGACTTCGGACTATCGTCGGTGACAAATGATTTTAGAGCTTTAAGGACCTCAGCAGATAATTCTTCTGATGTGTAATCGCGTCCGGCATTGGAACTTTGATATTTCTTGTCGGCCCCCATGGTCCGCTTAAATTCTATAAACGTGTTCGTAATAGGAGTCAGCGTTTTAAGCGCCTTAAGAGTCTCCGACCTGTGGGCATTTGCAGCGGACTGTCCAACGATTATCGACCCTTTTTTGTTGATATTGACACAAGAGGGCATCGTATCCATCGAAACGTCTGACTTTTTAATGATGGGCTTGCCGTTCTCGATACGAGCGATCGCCGAATTAGTGGTTCCTAAGTCAATACCGTAATCAATCTTCGTTCTTGCCATATAATTGCTTTAAGATATAGAAGTTTATTCTCCCTGACTAACTTCGATTTGGGCTGCTTGAATCATGACGCCCCCAAAATTTACCTGCGGCTTAATGATCCGTGTGATTATTTGTTCATCCGGCTTGAGATTTTCATCAGGCCTGAAATTGGCTATTACCTTCATGCCGGGATCGTAAGGACGATTTAGCATTTCTACCAACTCGTACCCCTTAGCCGCAAAATTGTCCCGAATCCGGCCCACTGACGCGGCCAGCTGCTTTAAGCCACGGGTTTCGGGACCCATGACATTTAAGTTCTTCTCAATGCGGACGATCTCATCAGCAACCTTCAGAGCAAGAGAATGGTCAGGTTCAGAATCGCCGGATCGAATAGGATCGCCAGATGCGTTGGACGCCTGCATTTTGGATGAAAGAACCTCGATCAGTTTGTTATCTAGTTTAACACCTTCCTCCTCGAGGGCCTCCCTTGTTCGCGTGAGTCTTTCGGCCAAGTCGGAGTTATCGCGTGTGATCCGCCGCCGGAGGAAAAAATAGATCAGTCCGCTTAATAGCGCTAATGCCAGTCCACCAACAATGAATAACAGAGTATTGCGGTTGATAGAACTATCTAGACTACTGAGCTTTTGATCGGTGTGTCCCTCGGTCGAGGCGATGCGGTTTCCTAACTGATCATTTAGGTTCCTTACGTTTTGATCGCTTGCTTCCAGTCGTGACGACAATGTATCAATCTTTGAATTTGACGTGTCCAGTTTGCCGGAAAGGTCCGTCTTGAGATTACGCAGTTCGCGTTTCAGGCGTTCATTGTCTGCCTCGGCTCTCCGAACCCTTTCCTGAATTTGGCGCGTGTCTTGACCAGACGCAAGTGCGGCATAAGAGATCTGACCCACAGTTAGCAGAACCATTGAAATCAAAATAATTCTTTTCATAATATCGCCTCGCTGATGATGGCGGAAAACCCCAACGGGTTACGGTCGAACGACTGTCGAACTAATAATTTCTTTACGGAATAGAGGTTCATCGTATCACTCTTTCAGTATAAAATGTCCACGTGTATCTATACCCTGCGTCCCATGCTTCTGTTCCTACTAGCGGAATAACATTTGGTGCGGTTGCAACAAACTTATAGCGGCCTGCGGGTAATGTGATCTCTCTAGTAGCACCTGGAGAAATTACATACCTTGTTTCATTAATCAAAAGGGTCAGGACGTGAGCGGAATCGTTTTTCACGGTAACCGTCGGTGGGGAATACGAATCGTCAAGAGACTCTTTAACAAATGGACTTTCTCCAGGTCCCTTTTTTGTGTAGTAAGCACGGAAGTTTGTGCAAGAAACATAACCGGTATCAAACACGGCTCCACCTGTTTGATCAGCGATGTTCCCATTAGAGTCCATTAAGACAGATTCATCGCTGTTTAGAATAAGAATTTTATATCCTCTAATGGTTGCGTCACCGATTCGAATATTCTGGATCTCGCGGGATAAAAGCACAGTTCTGACATTCCCCTTTACAAAAACCTTTTGTCGGCCATTGAACGATTCTGTCGAATAATATTCGTACTTCGAATCCGAAGACGATTCAATCGGCTTTAACGTATCGTATCCAAAATCCTCATTCTCCAATAAATAAAGCGGCTGAGAGCACTGTTGATTCGGATAGTGAACACGTGACCTCGCAAGCCGCGTTTCGAGCGAAACAGTATCGTAGGCCATGGGTGCGGGGCCGCCAAACTGTTTCTGAACGAGCGGCACGAAATAGTGCTGAAAAGCCTGGAATTTCGTAACGCTACCGCGTTGGTTAAGGATGACAAACAGATATTTGCCGTTTCGCGTACTGATCTCGCCAGAGAGAGAGCTCACCCCGGCATCCGGAGTGCCGAATGATCCTGCCTGGCCAACCACGCTACCGGCCGAAAAAGCGGTCGCAAAACGGTTTTCAAGGGTGCCTTTGTCGATACCGGCGACGGGCATGATATCCGAATAAGCCATCTTATATCTTGCCAACTCAGAGCGAAGAGCACGCAGGAGGAGCATCATTGCGTTCGGCGTGACGCGATTATAGCCAAGGCCGCTCGATGTTTGGATCGAAAATTCGACGGGTGGAATGTTTGCATTCAACTGGACAAGACGCGCAACTGCGTAAGGCCCCCCAAGCATTTCGCCGAGGCGTTCCGCAAGGAAATTGTTTGAGTAACAGAGCGTGGCCTTGATGATCTCGCGGATCGGGGCCGATTCGTGTGTGAAAAGCAGATGAAGGCTGCCTGGTATCGGCTGGGCATAAACCGAACCCGTGAAAGTGACGCTCGGAACAGTGCTTGCCTGGCCATATTTTCCTGAATACGAAAGATAATTGAGCCAAGCACGGGTCGCTGCGGCTGAACGCCTCGAGGCGTCCATCGATGCCAATAGGGATTGCCCCGAAACGAGCGACGAACCGGAATAGTTCATTGCGAAATTATCCGTAACAATAAGATCGCCTGTTACCGAGCGAATGCCGATCTTGTTGAGCTCATTTGCCAAGGTGATCGCGTGCTGGTAACCAAACATCGGATCCTTACCCGATACATATACATTGCCGTTCAGCCTTCCAGTCGTCCGGTCGATCGCCCCATCGGTATAGACGCTGGTCGAGAAACGAAATTCCGGGCCGAAGGTCTTGAGGACGGCGTAGGCCGTGGCTACCATAACGTTCGAGGCCGGATTGAAGACCTGTGTGGAGTTGCTTTCGATGACGACACTGCCAGCGAGTGATTCGACCAAAACGCCTGAATAACCCGGGATTGATACGTCGGCAAGTGCCGGGAACAGCGTCCTGACTACGTTGGCGGAGGTCGCCGAACCTGAGGCAGTGTCCACATTTGGCTTTGATATTCTTACCGATTTGTTTCGTTTTGTAGTTTTGTGTTTAGGAGAACATGGAGGGGTTCCTGGCACACCACACTGGCCAAACATCTCGCCTGCTAATAGAGACAATAGAAACCAGACGAAACAGGGGAACAATAAGATTCTAATCCGCTTACTCTTCATATCCTCTATTTTGCTATATCTTTTGCACATCGAAATCCGGTCGCATCGTAGTTGTCGGCACCTACTGCTTTCCAACCGATGCGATATGTCGTTGTTGCATACTCATTAGGCGTTGAAAAACTGCCCCCGCGAATCGTCTTCAAGTTTGTTTTACCCAAAAACTCTTTCGGAATCGTGCCCCCGGGATATGGTTTGAAATCGTTTGACGTCCATTCCCATGCGTTACCGATCACATCGTGCAGACCGTAGGGGGAGGCACTACTGTACCCGCCAACGGCCGTGAAATCTGTATACTTCGGATCAGCACAGGCTTTTCCCGTGATCCAGTCATTTCCCCAAGGGTAAATCCTTCCGTCAGTTCCGCGTGCCGCCAATTCCCATTCTTCTTCAGTCGGTAAACGCTTTCCGGCCCAACGAGCATAAGCTTCTGCATCCGCATAACTTACGCCAACAACGGGATAATTGCCCCGTCCCAATTTGTAGTACTTGTCTACCCACGACTTAGGAGGCGGGTAATTCGCAGCTTTTACAAACTTCCGATAATCTTCATTAGTAACCTCATTTACATCAATATAGAAGTCCTTGACCGTAACTGAATGAGCGGGGCTTTCGGCGACGCTTGCACCATTAGAGCGGCCCATCGTGAAGGTTGAACCCCGCACCAATATCATTCCAGGTGGTGCCGATTTAGCCGGGTCAACAACATTTGAGTTTGAATTAGTCGACCTCGGTTTTGAATCGGCAACTAAGGAAGCTATGAATACGGTCCCCGCAAATATAACCACGAGTAAAGAACATGCAGTGGCTGGGTGCCTGGCTATCGCATTCTTCACCGTATCAATGTACCCACTTTGAGCGGGAGCCTGAAACATATTTTCAGTCTGTTGAGTCCTGGCTGCGGGTCGGCCAGGCGTTCGGCCCGAAGTAGTCTGAAATCGAGCCGCGGGTTTCGGCTTGGGTGCTCGCCATCCAAATGTCGAGGTTTTTAATCCCATTTGCCCCATTATTTGTATAATGGTGCGGCCATTATCTTCGCAACGTTTGCGCAGTTGCGGACTCATGTCGAACTCGGTAAGAAGAGACATGACCTTATTTGCTTCAGTCAAATAGTTTGACAAGAGAACGATCGACGGGTTGAACCGATTGTTAGCTGATGGAATTCCTTCCTGCGCCACATTCACTGCGGATATAGTCATCCCCATCGCATTTCCGACAACGGCATCACTGATCTTCAGATAAAGTTCATTGCTATTACCAAGAACGAATGCAATATGGTCAAGCTTCGGTCGGCACGACTGGAGTAATTGCAGCGCGGTCGTCGGGTTGTCCGTGAGGGACTGAAATCCATCCAGTGCATTATTGATGAATTCCAAATCGCCATCGACTTTTAGCCTTTCCTCACGACCTTTTGCTTCGTCTACCCATTCCTGAATTGTCTGGCCATTCTCATCGAGCCTATCCTTTACCTCGCCGGTCGGTTCAAGAAGGCGAACTAATTCTAATAGCCCCATTGCTACAGGACCCGGATCTTCGGTGTCAAGATCATAATCCGGGGCATATTCATTGAAGTAGTCGATCGAGCACTGAAGGATCTCGTTGGCCACTTTGTTAACCAGGATCTGATATTGAATATCCTTGGTGCCGACCGCCGCACCGAGAGCCGAAAGATCATCCTGCGTTTGTTCGTAAAGCAGTAGGCCATGCGTATCTGCGCTACACGGATCCTGTATCCGAGATTCTTTTGTTTTTGCTATCTCGCTTTCGATCCGGCGGACGGGCCCCGACGTAAACTTTGCCGACAGATAAGACCGGATATCTTCGGGGAACGTACTGAAAGCAGCAACCAACTGTTTTGTTGAAACACCGCCCCGCTTGTTGAGGTGGGGTTTGAGAAGCTGCAAAATCTCGTCGACAAACTCTTTTCGAGCTGATTCTCTGACGTTTTGACTATTCTTACCGGCAACGAGTTCGATAAAAGAGTCAAAGGCATCTGAGGCGATGAATTTGCCCTTGAGCTGGATCGCACTTGTGAGACCGGAAGTATCTAGCTTTTTGTTCAGGGTTGCCAGGCCAAGCTGGAGCGTTGAGAGATTTAAGACGGCTGACAGGTTTTTAGCCGTAACGGGTTTATCTTTTACGGCCAGAGACCAAATGTCCCCAGCCTTTTCGACATGTCCCTCCTTGAGGTGGCCAAAGGCTGTTTCGTCAATGTGATTTACATTGACAAACCAGAACATCGCCCAGTGGACCTTTTTGGCAGCCTGTTCGATCCGCGCTGCCGCCTCCGTTACCTTTTGGCCATCCCGATCAATGCCGCCCAGGAAGGGTAAATCTGATTCAAATTCGATATTCCTACCGATTTCCGCGTATCGAGACAGCTTTGCGACGTGGCGCTCAATTTCCTTCTGGGTGCAATTTGCAAACAGACCGAGAGCCCTGTAGGGGTTGTCTATTATCGCGTTCATTTTATGGAGTCTTTGGTAAGTTTACAACGGCGGGAAAAATAGTCAAGACTTCCTTTTCGATAGAATTTGATTTCTTATTTAAGAGGCAATCTGTTAATGTTAGCGGGAAAAATCGCGCTGGTTTAGTAACTGGATGAATCGTCGGTTCTTTTTCCGGTCTTTGCCGGGAAGTGAAGGCGGGTTCCCCACCTTTTTGAGGAGCCAGAAACAGTGGAGGATGCAAGCACTTATGTTGGCCTACTTCGATGCCTGTTTTTCATCGCAATTCTTGGCCGATGTAGAGAGTCTATTGATTTCCGAGATCCAACCGCATGGGAATGTTGCCTGCAAAAGCACACGAATTTCTAGACCCTGTGTTACAGTCACTTGTACTGGAGACTGGTTTTACAGACAAAGAGTATTCCTAGATTTGTGATGTATGATCCCAGATTAATATCCTAACATCGAGCAGGATTTTATCGAAGAACTTGATCTAACTTCACGAAACTGGTTGGCCAATGAACGAAGTGTTACGAAGGTCGAAGAGGTGTGTACAGATGATCGAAGAAAAGCAACCATTTCCTGGCGGTGCCGAACGTTTTATTCTATACGAATATGTCTTGAAGCCGGCCATTGCGGAGGCGAATAGATTTCTTGCGGAAACGCTGCCACAACTCGTCAAGGATAAAGAGAATAAGGACAACCTAAAACTCTCGGGAACCGATCCATCCGATTCCTATAAGGTTGGCGACGATTTTCTCAAAGGTAAGATAGTTAAATTAGTCGATGCCCCGGCTGGTGCCGATCCAAGCGAGGGATCTGTATTTGTACGTTATGTTATCGAAGGCGGCAACATTCAGCTGCCCGGACTGGATCAACCTAAACCCCTGTCGGAACTCTCGCTCGGCGACCTGAAGAAAATAAAGGGGCAAGACACGGGATTTTCTCAGTCAAATTTATCCGCCGTAGTCGAGTTAGCCCGCAAGGTTAATTACACACGAAGCGCCGAACCGCTGCTTATCATTAGAGACGTCCCGGCCTACTCGCTGGAAGTTGCAAGTTCCTCTCAGGTGTCGAAAACGATCGACCTGCGTTTCGGGATTTCCAAAATCAGGACCTATTCCGGCCCGCCTGGAGCGGAAGTAGCTATCGACAGCACAGCATGTCTTGTCGAGCTCAGTTTTCAAAGCGAACCGAAGTTCAAGCTATACGGTTTCGTGGGAGTATCTTCGAATGACGGGATCATCATTCGCCTTGGCACTGAGGGACTAAAGGTTCCGCTCGGGACGTTGCCGTTTTTGATGACGGGCATCTCGGTGCT
Source organism: Chloracidobacterium sp. (assembly GCA_016711345.1). Classification (NCBI taxonomy): domain Bacteria; kingdom Pseudomonadati; phylum Acidobacteriota; class Blastocatellia; order Chloracidobacteriales; family Chloracidobacteriaceae; genus Chloracidobacterium; species Chloracidobacterium sp. The sequence goes on along the minus strand of JADJTD010000001.1, from coordinate 4,085,598 downwards.
TTACGGTGAAAAATACGGTCCGGACATCGACTTGGGGAGACTCGACGATCCGATTGACGAGATCGCTCGAGCGAAGCCGATGGACGTGGCCAAATGGGCGAGGACCGCGGAGTTACTTGCCTGGGCTCCATCACGAGACGACATTCGCGTTTACGGACTCAACACCGTGATTGGAGACATTGCTTCTAGTGGCAAGTTGATCCGGATTTCGCAGTGTGGCGTGACCTATATGTCCGTCGGTCCAAGACTTTGGGTTGGCGGCAATCTGACCTTCCTGAGCGACGATTCGGATCAGAACTCATCGCCTGATGCGGAGCCTCGTTCGGCGTACGTCTCCGTGATTGGACTGATAGATTTTCAGCGGCAAACACTCGCTTTGAGTTCGGAATTCAAACTTGAGCCCTTGAAGGGATGGCGAGAGCTTTCACTTGAAGGAGCGTCCGAGTTACAAGCCTCATTTAAGTATCCGTCCGATTGGTACTACGCCATCGGCGGCTACGATATGAACCGCTGCAAAGTGAGCCTTCCATGGTTCAACATGACAGGAGGCTTCAGGGTCACACCTACGCACATTGCGATGGCGGCCGAAGTTCGGTTTCGACTCTATGCGAGCGTCTTAGGCATATCCGTCGAATTTTGGACAATGTTCGGATTCAGCGTCCTATTCGGATGGAATCCACAGCAGGTTCAGGGGAGACTCTATGGACGCGTAAGCTTCAAAATAGAAGTTTGCGGCATTGGGTTTTCGCTATCGTTCAACGTCAATTCACAGTTTTCGTTTCCTAAACCCAAGCAGCTCTCGATCAAGGGCAAGTGTAGCGTTTCTATCGGTCCATTCTATGACAAGGACATTGAATGGACGCTGATCGATGAAAAGGATCCGCCCGAAACTCCCGAGCCGGAAGCAAACCTGCAGTTAAAGGATGGATTCAAGTCTCTAGCCGTCACCCATCCGCCAAGCGGATCGTCCTCGGAACTGAATAGCGACCCGGCCAAACCCGAGGTCTCAAAGGTCTGGCCCGATTGCGAAATCTCCGTTCCCTTCAAAAGACTTGCCTTCGATCCTCAGGGACGACTGTTCGGTACGGATGGGATGAGGGGGGTCTACAACGAAGGTGGCGGGGTAGAAACCCGTCATCTATTTACCGGCATTCACCTCTACAAAATAGATACCGAAACAGGTGTCGAAGAGGAGATAAACGACTATTTCGGTTATTGGCAAGGTGTTTCGACGGGCAACGGAACAGTAAGTGGAGCTCAGCTGCAGATACCTTCCGGCTCACCTCTTGCATGGCTCGCCCAATTTGATTACGCGTACCCCGGCGATAGTGAGCAGGACAGTTCCTGGCATTACCAGTACTTTGGAGCCGGGCGGGCAACGCTGATCGATCCGGGGCATCTGGAACTCCAATCATTTTCTGTCGACTCCGCGTCGCCGTTCTTTCTGATGCCTTTCTTGGGCTTTAGTCAAACTAGACTTGCCCTCTTTTATGGCAATTACTCGGTTCTGCTTAGCGTTGACGGGCTCGATCCTTTGGACCCGCTTGGTCCTAAACGCCTGGCTTCGGCGATATCCATTCTCACATTCGAGCGGGACGAGGTCCATGTTAAGTTCGACGAAATAGACGGGGCCGGAAACCCGGTATTCACAGCCGATGGTCGATCGACTCTTAAGGTAACCCGCTCGAGGGTCCGGTCGTACCCGTTCGGTCTAAACCTGGTGTCCCGAGTACTAGAGCGAAACGATGGCGGCCCGATCGCCGGTGTCCGCACGTCGAATGTCAATAGCGAACGAGGCATGAACGTTCTCGCTATCGGTTACAGCCCCTTTATCGAAGTTCCCACGGTCGACCATAAGAAGGTGCTCACTCCCGGTCGCTATAGACTCAAACTGTACGGCACAACCATAGCTCGCCTTCTCGACGGAGGAGCTGACAAACCCAAAGACTGGCCAGAGGTCGATGTCAGATTCGATGTGGTGCTTCCCGACAAGCTCCGTCCGTACATTCTTTATTCCACTTTCGGTGATGAGAGACTTTTTGGTATGCCGTGGAAGGGATGGTACCCGTCGCCCTTCGGAGTTGGCCTGCCCGGTTATTTCAACTATCAAAATGTTATCCGATTCCGTGTTCACTACATGGAAAAGATCTTCCCGAAAATGTTTATCCAGTTCGACGACGGTTTGGGTCTCGCACCTCCCATCGAGAAGATCGTGGATGTAAAACGATCGGTGATACCGAGGCATAGATTCACGAAGGTGCCATGGGAATGGTACGAGAGCCGAGGCATTCAGATTTCGCCTTCAGAAATAGCGATCGAAGATGTGATTCCCCCGGGATCATACGAAGTGCGAATCGGCCGAGTGAATCCCGATCAACCTGATGAACGAGCCGTACTCGACACCTGGCATTGCCTTATCTCGCAATATCCTTCACCTGACGATCATCTGCGGGTGATGGGAGCTGTTCGGGGCGTGTACGGAAACTTTGGCTATCGGCCCACCGATAAGTTGAATCCGCCCGCCTTTCCGCAGGATGACGTACTAGAGCAGGCTAAGAATGCTCAATCCCGAACGGCCGCGACGCTTTCGCCGAAGCTTTTCGAGTTGGAAGCATCAAGTGTGTCCGCTGGACTAAACTATCTAAGACTTTTTGAATTCTATCGGGTGTTCGAGGGCACTTGTAGTCCATCCGAATCTCCGGTACGACCGGCAGCCGACCCTGGGCTGAACCATCTGATGGACCAAGATGGGAACGTCGTGGCTTTGATCGCCCGTTCGAACGAGCCTATCGACTGGAGACGCGTATCAGTCGTTGCTTATTACAGCACTTTCTCGCCGCCTCACGATTCCAAATTCTATCGTTTCGATGTTCGGGTCAGTCCGAGCCACGACGGTTGCAGCGCGGCCTTGTTCTTGCTCGCCGACAGTCTGCCAGTCAAGATCCCACGGGGCGGATTTAAGTTTGTCGTTTCTTACGACTGTGGGAAAGACGGGCTGCCGGTCCTGAGGGACCTGAACGATCCGCATAACGGCTCACGCTTACTAAAGGTCGATTGGACTTTCTATCAGCGGTTTGGATCGGAGTGGAAACAGGAAGGAGTCAAGATATGAACGGAATTAGACTGTGCAACGAGACGCCGAGCGTTATCAAAGCAAAGCCCGCTCTGGCCGGAAGCGGATGGATAGATGCGGCCAACGCAGGCGATCTGCAATTGACCGCCACCCAGGCGGCGTTGGCAGACGGATTGCGACTAAGATGGTTCCTGCCATGGGACGCCGCTTCTAACTATCTTCCGATACCCAAAAGTATTCGCGTCCTGCGCGGATCGGCGGTCGAAGTAAGAGAATTTACCGAGACTGATTGCGGTATCGTGCCAACTCTCAACGCACCGCCGAACATGTGGCACGTACTGGTTGGTGCCGCTACGGGAAACTCGGACGTTACGTTCCAGGCTCAACATGGCGAAACGCTTGAAGCGGTTTACTTCGCGAACAGCTCACCAAATGACTTGTCTGTTTCGTTGATACTCGAAAATGGGCGAGTACTCGCGTGCGGTTTGGTTAAGGCCGGACAAAAATTCTATTTCGAAGGATCGAACATATCCAAACTTGTCCTGTCCGGATATCCCGGAACGAATCCGGAGGGATTGATCGTGGACCCAAACCAGGTCCGCGAAATGACCCACGATCTCGTTTACCATATCAAAGACGCCAGAGCCTTTCTTAACTCGGACCTCGAAGAGGTTGCAAAACGATTGGGTTTCACGAGTACTGACTTGATTGATTTCGACGGATTCGACTGGAATGAATTCAAGGATACATGTGGACGAGCACTTCAGTGCGAGGTCGACTCTTGGACTAAGATGCAGCTGGTGTTGGCCGAGATTTGGGAAGTAGCTGTGCTGGCGGGTTTTGGAATAATCGATGGCGATCTTAATGAGACACCACTATCGGACGAACTCGGTTCCCAGCTTACAAAGCCTGCGGACAACGGAACGTTTTTTTATACTGCAGAGATCGAAGTCGAAAAACTCGATGGAAGCACTTCATGGGAGTACTGCTGCGCTATCGTGCGGCCGCTTGCCTTGAGCCTCAACTCCCCTTCGTATAGATCTGAAAATGGGATCTCTGTTCGATCGCGCCTTCTGCAGCAGGGTGAGGTCACGAAGAACTCGTCGGGTAGTGATGAGATAAAAACTATCGGCGAAGCAACTGTCTACGCTTGTGAAGGCGTCATTGAAGCCGAATTCTCCTACGGCTACCACCAGACGCTCGATGTCCTGCCGGTGCCGTCGAAAAGTATCTTGGCGAAGCGCGATGCGGAGCCTCAACCGAAGCATAGCAATCGCCTGTTTGATTCTCGTGACGGATCACCATTGGTCAGATGGGACGGTCTCACGATCTCAAAAGCCTTGTACACCGACTTCGAGGCCCCGTTCGTGGATGCGAACGTCAAGTTCGAGATCTCGACGCGGGATCAGTGGGGAAGAGCGATTGAGACTCCTGGGTTCGGGCCCTTGGACCTCGATCTTATATACGACTCATTAGCTCCAACCGTAAAGCAAGGAATGTGCGATGCGGGACGTGCGACTGTGGCTCTAATCATTCTCGAGTCTTCCAATGACTGGAAGCCGCTGGAAATCGATGTCATTCTAGACTCTGAGGTGGTCGTATTCGCTCGTCGGGAATCGGATATAGAGCGTTCGTATAAGGTTACGCTCGGTCTGCCGGCCCCGGACGCTAACGAGTGTTTTTCGGCGACGATTTCGTTCATCGAGCCTGAGCCGGATGTTGCCGCTAAAAGCGCACTCCTAAATGGGCGACTGGTCGTCGGTAATTTTCAGGCGCAGATCAAGGGTTTTGGGAAAGATGCCGCGAATCAGACGCTCATCGTTTTCGAAGTGCCGGGATCGTGCGGCGCGTTCAGTTTCTTCGCGAATGGGTCGGCCGGGATTATCGTCGAGCCCGGATCAAGCGAACGGCTTTGGACCGAGGTAGGGACTCTCTCGGCTGTAAATCTCGAGCAAGAACTCGCAAAGCTGCAGAACATTCGATTGCTATTGGACGATCCGTACAAATCACAACTGTTCTACTTCACGACCGCGCTACGAACGAAATTAGATAAGGAATACCGCGGGCCGATAAACTTGCCCGGTGCTCCCACTCAGTATTATGCCCCCAAACCGCCGGCGCCCGTTGTTCAGGCGTTTGTGAAACGCTTGGGAACGGATTTTTACGGGCGGCACTGCGTCAAATTTCAAGGCATGGAAAGTGATCTCCTGGATGAACGATTTCAATATAGTGCATCACTCTCAACCGTAAGTGCCGATGAGGTCTTCGATAAAGAGGAGAGTAAATTGGAGGCCGTGAAAAAGTCAAAGCTCGCGGGTGATTTCGGATTTCAATCGCCGTTCGAGCGGGCCACGCTTTTCGAAAACTACGTTGCAGACCTTCCTGAAGAGGCGGTGCTGGTCGGCTTCTCGGCAAAGAATATAGACGATCGAGAAAGCGAGATGACCGTCCAGCGTATACGGCGAATCATCTAGTATTCGAGGAGGGAATTGATGTTGCCGATTCGTTTTTGCCGCCGCCCCTCGGCACAATTTCAAAGTGCCCCAAAATTGGTGGCAACACGCGCGTTCCTCTGATCGTCGGTATCCTGCTCCTTCTCCTCAGTGTGGTGAAAAGCCGGCATGTCATGGCAGCATGTACCGATCCGGTATCACGTTATCTTTACAGCGACCCTGCTTCCAATGACGATAATGGGAGGCAAGCTGATAACCACTACGATAGAACGGATTACGATATGAAGCGATAATCGAGTTTCCTTGGTTTCGGTGTAAAAGGTAGGTAACACATATGCCAACGCCAACTGTCAGTAAATATTGGAATGAAGAAAAGGGGTATTACCTCGTGGAACAATACGCGTCCTCTCCCCGTGGAGGATCAATAGCTTTAAAGGAACCGGCTAAAATTCGTGCTGAGGAATTTGATGATTCGATTGTAGACGCGATTGTAAATTGCTTTGAACGATATGAAAAAGATGATTTTAATCCAAACCTCGTATCTCGAATGTCTGACAAAGAGTGGAGACAGTTTTCCAATCAGCACAAGAAGGTGATTCTTGAACTTAACCTGCCTGATCATATTGATATTTACTCAATGGAAAAGTATCGCGGCGGTGAACATACGGTGATTAGAGATAGCAAAGTATCGGTCGATAAGAATTTTGCTTCAGAACAATTGCCGAGCGTGATCCGCGAAGCGTTCTTAAAAGCTAGCTGATTAGATAAGGTATTTGAATTCCGAATCCTACATTGCTTATTTCGGTCGCAATCTAAAGGTCGGTTACTTTACAGCCCTCAAGGACGCCCGCAACGGCGGAACAACTTTCGGTACTTAAGACATTTCAGAGAACCGCGGCTCAGCGGCGGAACAACATAATAGTTCTTATAAAGCCCGTGGAATAGGAGATGACGCTAATGGCTGAGTGCAGCATATATGTGAATTCTTGGGAAATTTTCGTTTTCACCGTTCATAAATCCGTTTCCGGATTTGGCGTGACAGACGAGCCATTTTTTCGAAATGAACACAACTCATCAACATTTGATATTGGAAGTGTTGTCCTAGAGGCACTTGGTGCGTCTAGGATAGGAGTTGAAACGGCGGGTCGCTTGAAATCATTTGGGGAAAAGATGATTAAATATGCAGGCTACGGAAGTTTGCTGAAATTTGAGTGAGATTCAACTTTAATTGAAGTTTCTGGGGACGGAAAACTGGTAACGCTTACCCCGACCGAACGGAATCCAAACGGCGGTTATTTACACAAGCCCACCGAGGCAATCACGTGCTCTCATGACTCTGAGAAAATAGGGCAAGTTTTAAATCAGATTCTGAATGCGGAAGCGATAGGGCGGAATGATTGAACTGAGTGTCTAAAACGATTGGCGGAGTAACGAAGAAATATCTCGTTGATACTAATAATCTGAGGGCTATGCACAGGTTGTCGAAGACTTCAAGTTGGAGACGTAGACGAATTTTATACTTATGGTCACCTCATCAGCCAAAGGCTTCTTGGTGGAAGCGGTTCAGGCGAATGGTCTTTAACATCCTGGCAAGAAATCAAGATGATCATGTGAAAAACATCGCCTTTCTCATGGGTAAAACAGGGGTGTGGTCACTCGCTCCGGCCTTCGACATGACCTATAGTTACAATCCGTCCGGAGCATGGACCTCCGCTCATCATATGACCATGAATGGTAAAAGAGACGGCTTTACCATCGCAGATTTCAAAGCTTGTGCTGAAATTGGATCCTTAAAAAGAGGACGGGCGGAGAAAATAATCATCGAGGTCCGCAAAGCGGTCGAACGATGGCCCGATTTCGCTGCGAGAGCGCTTGTCAGCGATGATTGGATTAAGAAAATAAAGAATGCTCTTCGGTTGGAACTTGAGAGCATCTAGTCGTTTAGGGGGCTACCGAAGGCTTGAGATTTTGCGGGGAATCTGTTGGTTATAATATGCTGGTTGGCAAATGAACGAAAGGTTATGGTATGGTGTGGAATGTAGAGTTTTTGCTACGATGATTGACAAGCCTAGACAGAGAAAGTTGGTTGCAGGTTGGTTGCACTTTCCTGAATCGGGGCGAATCATGAAGGATCAGACTGAGAGTGTAAAGTATTGATTTTAGGATGTTTTGATTGATTTTGACAAAGTATGAAAAGCACCTTGGTTCGCTTGGGGTGCGAGAGGTCGCTGGTTCAAATCCAGTCGTCCCGACCAATAAAAATGGGGCTTTCGAGGAAAATCGAAAGCCCTTTTTCTTCGCATTCGCCCAGCTCGCGAGAGGGCTGTATCTCTACAACACTGTAAATAAACGGTTTATCGTGCTTACTTGTTTCCAAAACTGCCACCATCATGCAACCATCGACGGAGAATCTCTCGTTTAAGTGCCGTAGTCGGAAGCCTTGTTTTTGTATTTGTTGGTTGCAGGGCTGAGGTCTCAGATTTTGTGCGGATTTATGCCCAGTTCTGATAGGTTTCGGAAACTTGAACCTTTGGCAGAAAATTTCAAATTTCGCTTTCCGACGACGGTTTTAATTCGCTAGCGCGGTTTGGAGTTTTATGGGCGGGCCTAACGGATAAAATACCCTATAGATGTGTGTATTGTTAGGTATGTTTATCCTTCGCGGTGTTACAAAATGCCCATACCTTCATCAAATCACATTAATAAACGAGCTTGACACAAAATGTATTGATGTGACCTATTCGGGCGTAAACCCCATTTGAATATTTTAAGGTTCTTACATCAATTTCCTCAGCTATAAGGTTTTAATATCCAATTTACGAGAAATCGTTATTTAAGGACGGATTGGAGTCGCATCTGTTTTTTAATTTCGACCGCTACTCGATAGTCATCGGGCGTGTTCAAATTGTGGAAGAAAAATTCGGCTCCGTGAATATCTGTAATCTCGGAGAAACTAATCAACCGCGTTCGGAGGCGCACCCGCAACTGTTGCAATCGCCAATCACTATCGGCCAACATTTTATCAATCTTGGGCAGACAAGTGTCCCGCCGGTAAAGTCCACAGAGCGGCTGATTGCGTCCATCTGACTGTTCGGCGAACACAGCATCGACATTTTCATGGTGTGCGTCTGCGACTCGCGGCAGAAATGCTACCATCCGAGCCAGCAATTCGCCAGTGACAAACGGTAGGTCACAGGCAAGCACCGCAACCCACTCTGTATTGGCGTGTAGAAGGGCCGTGTACACTCCCACAATTGCTCCTCGGGCATTTCCCCCAACAGGCTCATCAGGAATTATCGGAAGAGCAGTTATTTTGTTGGTCAAATTCCCAACAGCGTAAACCTGATCGGCTATAACAGACAAAGCTAGGGCCGCGCGGTTGACTAGCGTTTTGCCGCCGAGTAGTAAACTCGCCTTGTTCTGTCCCATTCGTCGGCTTTGGCCGCCTGCCAAAACAAATCCATCGATCAAATTCATTGTGTTCTTAAGAATATTCTTCTTTTGTCACCTTACTCTTCTGTATCGGCCTAATGAACGAAATGTAATTTATTGTAAGGCAGATCAGGGCGAACAGCGAAAGAAATGCGAAGCCAAGTGTGTAGCTTCCGGTAGCGTCCTTAACAAGTCCGAGTTCAAGCGGCGGAAAGAAGCCGCCAAGGCCTCCAAATGCGCCGACAAGACCGGTGACGGTGGCCGTTTCATTCGGGAATAACTGAGGCACAAGCTTGAAGACAGCTCCATTTCCTAACCCGAGTGCTGCTGCACAGCCCAAAGCTCCAATCGTGAAAGGAACGATAGAAATAAAGCTCAAAAGCAGCGAAAGGACAGCAATTGCAGCGAAAACGCCAGTTAAGACCTTAGCTCCACCAAATTTGTCCGCGAGTATTCCGCCGACTGGTCTGAGAAACGTAGCAACAAGTACGAATCCCGCCGTGCGGGCTCCGGCATCGGTTGGTGTCAGATTGAATATCTCCTTCAAAAAAGTAGGCAGATACAACGCGAGGGCGACAAAACCGCCAAAGGTGAGGAAATAGAATAATGACAATATCCAGGCGTAACCGGACGTTTTAAGAACGCTCAGATTCTGTTTCAGCGTTTTTGGCACGGTTGTTATCGCGGCGTCCCGGGCCGAAAAATAGAACAATATCCCCCAGACAAATGTAACGGTGGCAAAGACAAAGAAAACGTAGCGCCAGTCGCCAAACCAGATCGCTAGAACGGGTGCAAAAAATACGGCTATCGATTGCCCGATATTACCCATTCCGTAAACGCCAAGGGCGGTCCCTTGCTTTTCTCGGCTGAACCACTTTGAGGTAAAACCGACACCGACCGGAAATGACGTTCCGGCAAGGCCGAGAAAAAGACCCAGGATGAGCAGTTGAGTATAGCTTTGCGAAAATCCGATGGCGATCGCCGGAAATGCTGAGAATACCAACAAAGTAGCGAAAACACGCCGCCCGCCATACTTGTCGGCCAGCATCCCGGCAAATAGCCGCCCGATCGAACCGAGAAGGACCGGGATGGCGATCAACAGGCTCTTTTCTTTTCCCGATAGTCCATAGAGTAGCGTAAACGTGGGTGCCAGAGCAGCGATGAGTCCCCAGACGGCGAACGTCACAGCGAACGCAGTTGTTGATAAAAAGAGAGCCCGAACCGAGCCAGGCCGAAATGTTTCGTTATCCATAATTTAGAGATTAGCCCACAGACAGCCAATCAAAAGCTAATTACCGAAATACGGGAAATTTACCGTGTAGACGCAGGTTTCCACCACATGACGATGCTAAGAGCGATCAACCAACAAAACCCCGAGGCAATGACAAGCGGTGCAAGCTGTGTGTACTCGTGCGCAAGAGCAGCTTCGACCGCCGCCGACAATATCCAGAGTTGAGCCAGATTGATCATTACAAGTAGTGCGAGACGTGCCTGCCAGACGGCGGTCCGTCCGCGGCTCTGAGGCCTTTGCGATCTTGTACTATCCCGCATTCCCGCGCACCTCTCTTTTTACAGCAAAAATTTCGCCGTTCCTGGTTTCAAGCTCAATCTTATCGAGCGGACGCGGCGGCGGGCCGTACAATACCTCGCCCGTCTTCGAACTGAATCCGCCCTCGTGACACGGGCATTCAAGCCGGTCATTTGTTTTCGAATAGTGTACCGGACACGAGAGATGTGTACATTTCTGACCAAATGCCGCATATTTACCGTCGTTGCCTCGTATCAGGATCGCCGTGTCTTCTTCGGTCGGATACGAAAAATTCAATGCCGTTCCGGGTTCGATGTTCATTGCACCGTCAATCTTTGCCGGAGCAAACGTCTTTGGCGACCGGGCGTCATAGGCAGCTTTGGCAGCAAATCCAGCCGCACCAAGGAATAATGCACTCGACGTCAAAAACAGGAAATTGCAAAACTCGCGCCTTGTGACCTGAGCCTCGCTATCGCGTTCGTAAGGAAACTCGGCCTGAAACGGAGCACTTGCCGTTCTGACATCGCTTTCATCGGACATCTCACGGTCGGAGGCCAAAACGCTTTTGATTATGTCTTGTTTCAAAGATTTAGAATTCATTGCTCTTATCCGATTCTTCCACCTGGGCGTCTATCCACGATTCTCCAACCGCCGGTGCTCCTTCGACAGCAACCTGTCCCTCAAAAACACCGCAGCCCTCGATCCTTACCTCATCCGCGTCCGTTGGCAGCATCATATAGACCTTGGTCTTTACACTTTGATTACCGAAAACATGTGCATTTACCGGTTTTGTCCGACGCAGCGGAACGATCTGTTCATAGGTGCCGAACGCTAAGGCCCCGGTCGGGCAGACGCTGGCGCACATTGGTTTAAGGCCCTCGCTAGTTCGGTCGTAACACATATCGCATTTCATCTGCAGATGCATCGCCGAGTTGTATTTAGGCACGCCAAACGGGCAGGCGTTCACACAATTGCGACAGTCAAGGCAGCGTGGTTTGAGTGCGGACATAACCACACCATCTTCGTTTTGTTTGATCGCGTCGGCCGGGCAGACCATCGCACAGGTCGGCTCTTCGCAGTGCATGCAGACGGTCGGCATCGTCGCGGTCGTTTCGCTGCGGTCGATATAATCGACAAAGATCATCGAATAACCCTTATGTGTCGAACACTCCCGGCAGGCGGCTACACAGGCTCGGCACCCTATGCATCGCTGCGGATCGATAAACATTGTTTCGTTCATGTGCCTATTTTCCTTGTTGGATCTCGCTTCGTGAAGTGCCTTTTCTTACTTCGCCAAGTATCGGCAGTTCACGTGAATGTATTTTCTCGATGCGTGCCGCACAAGCCTTGTATTCAGGTATCTTAGACGTCGGGTCGAGTTCAGCATTTGTCAACTGATTCGCCGCCAGTTCCTCGCCCCAGTGATAGGGAATAAAGATGGTGTCCGGCCTGATGGTCTTGACGACCAGTGCCGGGAATATGCCCTCGCCGCGTCGCGAAATGACCCTTACCCGTTCACCGTCGTTGATCTTGTATTTCATTGCGGTCTCGGGATGGATCTCGACGAACGGCTCAGGACATTGCTGAACAAGAAAGCCGATCCGCCGCGTCTGATTGCCGGAGAGATACTGGTGAACAATTCGCCCGCTGGTAAAGATAAGCGGGTATTCCTCATCGGGCTTTTCGGCCGCTCCTTTGTATTCAACTGCGTGAAATTTCGCCTTGCCGTCATCGTGAGCAAAACGCTCTTCAAACAATCGCGGTGTCCCGGTGCTTTCCTCGGTCGGACATGGCCAGAAAACACCGTCCTGTTTGTCGATCTTTTCGTAAGTGATGCCGTAGTAATCAGCCTTACCGCCTTTTGATGCGATGCGCAATTCATCAAATATTTCCCGCGGCGATTCAAATGCAAAATATTTTCCACGCCCCATGCGGCGGGCGATTTCTTGCAGCGTTTTCCAGTCCTCACGTGCCTCGCCGGGCGGGTCGATTGCCTTGTTGATCTTGATCACGCGGCCCTCGCCGCTGGTCGTCGTGCCTTCGTCCTCGGACCATGTTGTGCCGGGCAGGACAACATCGGCGTAACGGGCACTCTCGGACAGAAAGAAATCGATGCAGACATTGAATTCTAGGCCCTCAAGCGACTGACGGACTTTATTTATGTCGGGAAGGGAGACCATCATGTTGCTACAGATCGATAACAAGCCTCTGATCTCGCCCTCGCGCATTTTGTTAAAAAGCTCTACCGCCGATACTCCTGGTTCCGGCAAATCAGATTCGTCGATGCCCCATACGTCCGCTATATACCTTCGATGTTCGGGGTTGAGAATAGAGCGATAACCCGGAAGTTGGTCGGCCTTCTGGCCGTGTTCGCGTCCGCCCTGGCCGTTGCCCTGGCCCGTGATCGTGCCATAACCGCGGCCTTCGGAACCGATCTTGCCAGTCGCGAGTGCGATGTTGATGTAGCTCAACACGTTCTCGGTCCCATTCGAGTGATGCTCGATGCCGCGGGCGTGCATGATCATGCCGGTTTTTGCACGGCCGTAGAGGCGTGCGGCCTGAATGATCTTCTCCGCAGGAACGCCAGAGATCTCTGATGCGACATCGGGCGGGTAATTTAATGCCGCCGTTTTCGCCGCTTCCCAGTCGTTGGTGCGGTTGTCGATAAATGCCTGGTCGATCAGGTTCTCGTTTAATAAAACATTCAGGATGCCGTTGGCGACAGCGACATCGGTGCCGGGTTTGAGCTGCAGATGCAGATCGCCCTGCCGTGCGGTTGCCGTCTCACGCGGGTCGATGACTATCCACACACCGCCGTTGTCGCGCTGTTTCCATAGAAATCCATTGAGGATCGGGAACGTTTCTGCGCAATTCGCACCAGCTATTATCAATACCTCGGCATGCGGAATATCGCTCCACGGATTTGCTGCCCGGTCGATGCCGAACGCCTTGTTATTACCGCCCGCCGCCGAAGCCATGCAAAGCCGGCCATTATAGTCGATGTATCTTGTCTGTAAACCAAGGCGGGCAAATTTACCGACGAGATATGTCTTTTCGGTCGTAAGCGATGATCCCGAATACACGGCAATCGAATCCTTGCCGTATTTCTCCTGCAATCCCTTAAACTTCGAAACTATCAGATCGAGAGCTTCGTCCCAGCTTGCCCGTTCAAAATTGCCGTTTCGCTTTATTAGCGGGTACATCAGGCGGTCAGGATGATGCGTCTGTAGATATGCCGTGACGCCCTTCGGGCACAGACGGCCCTCGTTAACCGGGAAATCGTAACGCGGTTCTACGCCGACAACGTGATTCTTTTCGACCAGCAGATTCATGCCGCACTGCATTCCACAATAGGGGCAGTGGGTTGGCACCATTTTGTCGATCTTACGTTCGGCGCTCCAGCCGCCATACGGCTCGTCATGAAGATGCGGGCCGAAACGGTCGATAATGCTGGCAAGATTCTCAACTTTTGACATTTTTAGCTATTGATTATCGGCACGTGAGCCATGAAACACCTTGTCCGGGCGGTCCGTCAGGCCAGAATATGCGAGCCCGCGCATTACGCGCTTGCAACGCGGGCAGTAGTCCTGTAATTTCTCACCGTTTTCCATCGTATAGTCGAACCCCACCTTTTCGACAACACTCTTCAGATCGCCGAGCCACATAACCGACGCAAATTCGACGCCGCACCGCAGACATTTTGCCTGCTCCATTTCCTTTGCACGCTGTTGATAAAGCTCGACGCCGATTGACGCCGGTCGCTGGACAATGTGAAACAGTTTGCCGAATGGTAGAAAAAACAGCGTCATTATTACGACCGCCTGATGGGTCAGTGCGATGAACGAGTACATATACCCGCCAAAATACAGGCTCGACGCCGTCAGCATCAGGCCCGAGACGCAGATCGCTATTAGCAGAAGATGCGGCACAAAATCAACCAGAAATCGCTGGACGGCGATTGCCCCGCGGTCCTTGAGCCTGCGATGAATGGCGATAGCACAACCGGCAAGCACCATCAGGGCCGAAAAATCAAGAGCATGAAACGTGACCCATGCGATCAGGCTTCGGCCCTCCATCAACTGGCCCGCAAAACCAAAAAGGTATGCTCGATAGCCCATATCTCCTTCGAGCTTGAAATGAACCCAGCCGAAAACGAGCGGAAAAGTCACTGCGGCCGAGATAATGCAGCCCCACATGATCAGAAAGTGCATTAGCCATCTCGATTTGGCTCGTTTGAAGATGAATTGCTGTGCAAGCATGTTGATCCCGACCGTCTTTGTTGCATCGATCGTGTTGCGGGCAAATTTCTTTCGCTGAAAAAACAGCTTTAGCCCGCGCATAAAATACGCCCGAGTTGCAGGTCGCTGTAGCCACAATGCATAGCGGAAAAAGATTGCTCCAAATGCAACGATACTTGCGATCAGATATCCGAAAAGCGCCGAGTCGAAATGCTCGAGATTTCGCGAACCGATGATCACCAACGCGGTAAGAACGGCAGACGCACCGATGCCGATCAGTGTCGGGTCGCGGTAATTTACTGAATTAGCAGAATTTGCGGTTGCTTCGGTCATTTGGTCTGGCCAAAAAGTATAAAGTTCTAGTTTGGGCAATCTCTGTGCCTAACCGCGAGAATAGGACAAATTTACGTAAAAGCAAAGTATTCGTTCGAATCAGCTATGAGTCGCGTGATTTTACTTAAAGGAAAAGAAGCAGGGAGTGCGCGGACTTATACGGGGCCGGCGCTTATTATTTCGCAATTATCAGGTCCCGCCAAAATCAAAATGAATATGACGCTCCCAAGTTTACATGGTTTGAGTTTTGGCGACCGCTATAGAAATAGTTTGTTTGGAACCTCCTGAATTCAGCTCCGACCGAGAAATTAGGGGTGAATTTATAAGTTGCGTTTGTAGCGAACGCGAGATTCCTTGTTCTCCAATCCCGGTGCGAGATGCTTACCAGATCTTTGTTGTCCGGATCATCAATGCCGATGGATCCGTAAATGCTCAACCGTTCATCTAGGACCGGTGGCGTAAACCCAATTTGTACCCAACCGCCTCGTGTTTTGATTGACTTAACGCCGCCTGGTACCAAAGTCGATCCGACCCGACGAGCCAAATCGTTATTGTAGCTCTGAAAAACGCCGCCTTGAAATCCACCCAGGTTTTCTCCGGTAAGGGCTTCGCCGAGAACGCTTATACGGGTCGAGATAGGAAAATTCCAATCGAGGGCAATACCGTCAGAGTCGATATCGTTGCGTATGTTGGTTGTGCCGGTAAACACCCGGGAACGGCCGTAGTGTCCAGAAAGTCCGATCGAACCGGTTTTTTTGGTACCAAACCAATTTTTGTCGGCGAACGCTATGCGGGTTTGGAGGAATGGTACCCGCGAGGCAGCTCCGCTGGTAGATTGAATCACAAATGCGGCATTAGCCGTAAAATCCGCTGTTTGCTGTTCGAGTAGAGCCCCCTGCCATGTGACGTGACTGCCAAACTTATGTTCGATTTTGAGTTGTGGCAGACGGGCCCAGTTATTTCCGGCAGCTGCAAGTTGCGGATTACCGGCCGCAGCCATTGAAACCGGATTTACCGGTGCGAAGACCATCCAGTCCTGTCCGACCGTTACCGTCGTCTTTTCCCAATCAAGCCGAGCGTATGCAAGTCGAACTCTGAATAACCCAAAATTTTCTCCGGTTGAAATGGATGGAAAACCTCCAAAAAAATCACCCTCAAAAACACCGGTTAATTTTGCCTTTCCTACTTTTACTCCTTCCAACCTAAACCCTAACCGAGTCTGGCGAACGCTCGCGCTGACGTTTCCGCTTCCGCTCGGAGTCGCAAAGATAGGAACGTCGGCGTTATTAGTGCCGCCGCTGTTGCCAAAGGCGTTAAAGTAGATCGTTCCGTACGGAATCAGCCGGATACCATTTCCGACCTCGATGCCAATCGGCTTTTTCTCGGATTCGGTCTGTTTTGCGGCCACGGGGGTTGCTTTCGGCGCTTCAACTTTCGCGGCCTTGGCGGGAATCTGCGATGCCTTTTTCAGCTTCTCGAGTTCGACCAGTATCGTCTGAACCTGTGCCTCAAGTTGTTTTATCTTATTTTGCGTCTCATCGGGCGCGGTCTGAGCTGAAAGGTTAGCGGTTAGAAACATTGCGACGATCAGAATAGATAGCTTTTTCATTGTTTGTTCAACTTGAGCCTGCTAACGCGGTCAAACTGCGAATGGCTTTTATTATCCGATGTGAGCCCAGATAGAGATTAGTAATTTCGGTCGCCCCAAAATATGATTGAAGTCATATTTCCCGAGAATTTATGCGTGGTTATAGGTCGCAGGCTGGGTACGGTGGGGTTTTTGAAATCTCGCGAACGAGGATCAGTAACAGCCTTATAGCAATCGATGGCAAAATATACGATTATAGTTTAATCAAATGGATAATTTCCTTCATACATTTGGAGCTGAGCTTACGAACCGCATTCTGAAATTAGGCACTAGGCGGATGTTTGCTCCGAACCAATACATTTTTTTCGAGGGTGATACCGCGACCTTTCTGCCGATCGTCTGGTCTGGCAAAGTCAAGATGGTCCGTTTTCCCGAGGCCGGCAAAGAGGTCATTCTTGGTGTCTTTCAATCTGGCGAAGTGTTTGCTATACCACCGGCAATGGACGGCAAGCAATTTCCCGCAACGGCCGTTGCTATCGAGAAGAGCGACATACTGATGCTGCCTCGGGAGGATTTTCTCGCTTTAATGGGATCGTCGAGTGACTTTTCTTCCACCATCATGGGCCGCATGTGCGGAATTCTCCGTGATAAGGCCGACACTGTACAGATCCTGGCCACGTCATCAGCTGAGCAGCGGGTCGCCAGTGTACTATTGCGATTGGCTGGTGATTTGGAGATTGATGAGGTTAAGAAAATATCCCATCGTCGACAGGACATTGCTGAAATGGCAGGACTTTCACTTGAAACTACCATTCGCGTTATCCGCAAAATGGCCAATAAGGGCTGTTTCAATATCGTTGGCGGCCGGATTCTGCTCGAAACAACCGAACCCCTCCGTAAATTAGTAAAGTAATTCAATAAAAGATCGACAAGTTCCAATAGTGATTTGAATCATATTCTCTTTTTCGTTCGGCTGATATCTTATTAACTGGGTAATGTATGTTGAGGAATGCCTTATGAAACTTAGGATAAGGGGAAATTCGTTGCGATTTCGATTAGGCCGAACGGAGGTTCAGGATCTCGGTCTGAAGGGAAGTATTGAAGAGAGAGTAAACTTTGGCCCGGAGGGGCAAAACGATTTTTGCTATTCCCTCAAAAAGGCACCCGGGGATGAGTTTTCCGGAATATTTGCCAGCGGCCGGATAACCGTAGGCGTACCTGAAACGGTGATCGATCGCTGGGTCGAGAGCGACCAGGTCAGTATCGAGGGGAGTCAGAAACTGGACGAACATACGGTTCTGAAGTTTTTGATCGAAAAGGATTTTGTTTGTCTCAATGCCCACAACGATGAAGACCAGTCTGACCGTTATCCACATCCGCAAGGCGATGACGCCTGTTGATTGCAACTTTTCCTTTGCAACATGACTGAGATCATATTTATTTCTGATTGAGTAGACAATAATTATGTCGAAATATGTATTTGGAGGATGAATAAATGATCGATGTTCAAGGTAAAACAGTAAGGGAAATAGCTCTCGAAATGCCCGTGACCACCCGTGTTTTTGAAGAATTCAAGATCGACTATTGTTGCCACGGGGACACTCTCTTCGACGAGGCATGCCGGAATGTCGGGGCGAGTCCTGAAACCGTAATCCAAAAGATCGATGGAATTCTGGATGCGGCAGGAGGTAGTACTGCCGACTCCTTCGCCGACATGCCTTTGAGCGAACTCGTCGACCATATTCTGGATAAACACCACGTTTACACAAAGGATGAGATGGAGCATTTGACTCCGTTAATGGCAAAGGTCGCAAGTCGTCACGGTGAGCACTATCAATATCTTTTGGAATTGAAGGATTTGTTTCAGGCGGTCTGCGATGATCTTGATCCGCATATGATGAAAGAGGAAATGGTGTTGTTTCCGTACATACAGAAACTCGATTACAGTCATTCAAATAATTTGACCACATCGTTCCCGCCATTCGGATCTGTTCGGCACCCGATTGCTATGATGAACGTCGAACACGAAGAAGTTGGTGAATTGTTATCGAAAATGCGTGCCGTAACGAACGACTACACCTTGCCCGACGGAGCATGCCCCAGTTTTACTGCGCTCTATTCCAGGCTAGGCGAATTTGAACGTGATATACACCAGCATATTCATCTGGAAAACAACCTGCTCTTTCCGCGTGCTGTCGAGTTGGAGCAAAGGGTGTTTTCACCCGCAATTCATTGATGTAAATGTTATTGGAAGCAACCTCGATCGACCGATACCCCAAGATCCGTGCCAAAGCCGTCGCATTGCCGGTTGAACACGGATCTTGGGGTTTTTTGATGGAACCGCTGGTTGCGGGCCTTGTGATCGCGCCGTCATTGGCGTCACCATGGATCGCGATGCTGGTGATCGGGGCGTTCCTATTGCGTCAGCCGCTAAAGGTGATTCTCTCTGGCGGAAGAGCGAACAGACAAATGCCTCAGACTGTTTTGGCGTTAAAATTTGCACTAGCTTACGCGGCTGTCTTTTGCACGGGAGCGCTCGGTTGTATTGTATATGCCAGGCCAGAGAACTTTATTCCATTTGCGATCGTGGTGCCGTTCGCAACGTATCAGATCTATTGCGACGCGACTCGCAACTCGAGGCAATTGTTCGCTGAGCTTTTAGGTTCGACGGCCATCACTTCTTCCATTGCGGTGATCGCTTTGGCCGGAGGATGGGAATCTCCGAAGGCGTTCGCTCTTTGGGCGATAATCACTGCACGCCTGATCCCGTCAATCCTCTACGTCAGAAATCGCCTCAACCTCGAAAAGGGAAAAGAGTACTCACGAATTGTCCCGATCGCTGCTCATATCGGTGCGGCGACAATAGTTTTGGCGTCGGCTATTTGTGGCTTTAGTCCGTATCTGCCTGTTCTGATGTTTGGAATACTCCTAACG
Source organism: Chloracidobacterium sp. (assembly GCA_016711345.1). NCBI lineage: Bacteria > Pseudomonadati > Acidobacteriota > Blastocatellia > Chloracidobacteriales > Chloracidobacteriaceae > Chloracidobacterium > Chloracidobacterium sp. Next base: position 4,066,019 of record JADJTD010000001.1, on the reverse strand, counting down.
AGATGCGTGATCGGCCTCTCGTCATATCGTAAAAAAGTGAAGGCTGTGAAGATCGGCATCGGAGAGGTGATTTACGGGACGTTGACCGTTTCAACAATAGTAATTGGCCACTACACTGGTTTTTGATAGCTTTAACCATAATTTATGCATAACTTAGACTTGGATCTCGTCGAGATGTCGCTGGACGTCATCAAGTATGCCATCGGCCGAATATCCGACACGGATCCGAAGCTCGGTTTTCCGAAAACGGCGGAAGAGTTAAAGGCTCTGGTCGGCGAAACTGTAACGCCTGCGGGCATCGGCGGCGAAAAGGCGTTGGAGCTCTTTAAGGATGTTCTGGTCAAGGCAAGCGTCCCGATCGATCATCCACGTCATCTCGCGTTTGTCCCGGCGTCACCGACGCGGGCAGCGGTGATGTTTGATCTCGTGACGTCGGCGACGAGCGTTCACGGTGCATTTTGGCTTGAGGGGGCCGGTTGTATATTTGCCGAAAATCAGGCGATGGAATGGCTCGTGTCGCTGACTGGAATGCCGAATGGCGCTTTTGGGGTTTTCACAAGTGGTGGAACGGAGGCAAATCTCTCGGCAATGGTCACCGCCCGGGAATATTGGCGCAGCCGCGACGAGAGCAAAAAGCATCAGCGGGGGATCGTCATAACCTCGAACGGGGCACACTCGTCGGTCAAAGCAATGGCAAAGGTGATTGACGCCGACGTGCTTCTTATCGAAACGGAAGATCGATTGGAGGGTACGCTTATTGCCGAAACCATTGCTCAAATGACGCCGGATAATCGCGGTCGGGTCTTTGCCGTCATTGCGACCGGCGGCACTACCAACGCCGGAATCATCGACGATCTTGCCGGCATTGCCGCAATTTGTAAGGCCGAAGGTATCTGGTTTCATGTCGACGCTGCATATGGCGGCGGAGCGTTGGCGGCCCGTTCGGTGCGGCATCTGTTTCGCGGCATTGAGGAAGCCGACAGTGTAACGATCGACCCGCACAAATGGCTTTTTTCGCCATACGACTGCGGTGCGATCATTTACCGCAACCCCAGTCTTGCAAAAAAGGCCCACGCTCAGGAAGGCTCGTATCTCGATATTTTCAGCGACGAAGGAGCGAAAGGGTTCAACCCTTCGGACTATCAGATACAACTTACGCGGCGTGTACGAGGGCTTCCACTTTGGTTCTCATTGGCAATGCACGGCACCGACCGGTACGAAACCGCTATCGAACGCGGAATTGAGTTGGCCCGGATCGCCGGAAAGTTGATCTCCGAAACCGACCATACGGAACTTGTTCGCGAGCCCAGTTTGTCGTGCGTCCTGTTTCGTAGATTGGGTTGGTCCTCCGAGGATTATGCGGCGTGGACATACAAAAACCATAAAGCTGGTTTCGCACTGGTCGCTCCAACCAAGACGAGGAACGGGGCGGAAACCGTTTCCCGATTCTGCTTCATCAACCCAGACACAACCGAGAAGGATATCAGGGACATTCTTGCGACGATGGCATAAATCGCCCGCGAATACGACTTCGGAAATCACGGACAATGCAACGGGGAAAAATGGCGACCCTTATCGAACTTTCACCCCGCGACTCGTTTGTTCTTAAACGCCTCCCAGCCCAATGCACTCTTTGTGCAGTATATCTCCGTTACCTTTCTAAAGTGATAACCCATCGCGGCGAGGGCGATTCCGTTTCCAAGACTGCGCGGATAATGCCTAATGACGCTGAATAAGTAATTCCAGAATCGAAGGCGTTCCCCGTCGAGCACTCCGAGTCTCATGGCTATTCTGACGAAAGACTTAATAACACCGCCGGTATTAACTCGCTTCAACTCTGTTGCATTGTTTCTTAGGCGTGATAAGCAATCCAGAGCACGTTGATAGAATTCCCGCGAGCTATAGATGTTTCTCAAGACGGATTTGTAGCCTTCGACCAGGCGTTCCCGATCCATTCTTGGAACAAAATTCAATGAACAATCCGTGTTATTCCCACTGCTTTCGTGAACGAGCCTGCCTTCACGCTCCAAACGCTTCCAAAGTTGCGTGTCGGGAAGGGCAGTCAAGAGCCCGACCATCGCAAGTGGAATTGCACTTTCACGGATAAAGTTGATCTGACGCTCGAAAATATCCTCCGGGTCGTTGTCAAATCCGACAATAAAACCGGCCATGACCTCAATCCCATAGCTTTGGATTTTTCGTACCGACTCAAGCAGATCGCGTTTTGTATTCTGAGATTTGTTGGCCTCTTTAAGACTTTCAGCCGCGGGCGTTTCAATACCGAGAAAGACACGGTGAAAACCGGCGGCTTGCATCATCTCAAGCAAAGCGTTGTCTTCGGCTAGATTTACACTCGCTTCCGTCAAAAAGGAAAAAGGAAAATTATGGTGCTCTGACCATTTGATAAGTTCCGGCAAAAATTTTCTAACCTCGCGTTTATTGCCGATAAAATTATCATCGACGATAAAGACAGTGCCGCGCCAGCCCGCAACTCGTAAAGCCTCCATTTCCGCCAACATCTGTTCGCTTGATTTGGTGCGCGGGATGCGCCCATAGATCTCAATGATATCGCAAAACTCACACGAAAACGGACAGCCCCGGGAAAACTGGACATTCATCGAAGCGTATCGATTTATATCAATTAAACAGAAATCCGGCACGGGCGTTAACAAGAGCGAAGGTCGCTCGGCTGCCTGATAAACACGCTTCGGCGAGTCGTTTTTCAAATCCTCAATAAACTCCGGCAAAGTTGTTTCGGCCTCGCCCACGAAAATAAAATCCGCTTCCGGCACGAGATCAGAGCTAGTCGAGACGTACGGGCCGCCAACTGCCACTCGCTTGCCAAGTTCTTTGCATAATTTTACGACTTGATCGAGTGATTCTTTTTGAACGATCATCGCGCTGAGAAAGACGATATCTGCCCATTCAATATCGCTTCTGGTTAGAGGTTCAACATTCATATCAACCAAACGCCGCTGCCAGGTTTCGGGCAGCATCGCGGATACAGTCAAAAGCCCAAGCGGCGGAAATGCGGCTTTCTTCCCGACAAACGACAGTGCGTGGCGAAAGCTCCAGTAAGTCTCGGGAAAAACAGGATAGATAAGCAGTACTTTCACAATTAATCAGGCCTCCCACGGAAAAGCTGAGTTCGGATTTCATACGCAGCAATAGAAAATTTGAAAACGTCGGGCTTGTCCCTAATATTTTCTCTCCGTAATTCAAATGTTATCAGGTATTTGCAGGCGCAGATGTAAGAGTTGTGTAATAGGTAAAGGGCGGTGAAAAACGACAAATTAAGCGACGAGCGTGCGTCGAAAATCCGGGTTGGGTAACCGTATTGATCGTAAAAAAAGGTGTAGAAGTTGCCCGATTTCGTTCGAATTATAGAGCGGCTCCCCCGCACTCAAATACTGGGGCGTCATCTTCCTCGAGCACGGGCAGAAATCGTTGCTTTTCCTTATCTTTATCCTTACCAACGCGTTTGAACAAGGCCGACCCGGCGAGCGATAGATACTCGATCCCTGAGTTGGAAAGTATCTTAGACATCTGCTCCGCGTATTTCGAAAGATGTTCGTCGATGAATGTTTTTGATGCTTTTGCAGTGACATCGGCACTCTCCGTATCAGAACATTCAAGGGCAAATACTTCTTTCAGCCGCAAGTAGGCAATAAAACCCGTTTCAACAGCTACATGATCTGGGACTTCGTTCGTCGTCGGTTTGTAAGAAAACGCATCATAAAAGCTAGCGAGCTCGGATAACATATAACCGGGTTGGACCCATCCGCGATAACTCACTTCGCGGCCGGGAGCGGGGCCGCCGGGCCCGAATATGGAATGAAAAAGTCCCTCTGACGCTTCCTTCCGGGCAGCCTTTGCGGCTCGCTTCAATCGCTTGTCTGAAACTTGTTTTCCAAGCATTTCGACTTGGTTTAACCAATCGCCGGTTGGACAGTCGAAAAGTAGGCTAATAAGACGCCATTCGGCCGCCTCAACTAGGAATTCTTTTTGTACACTAACGGTTTCCATTTTTATCCCTCATACTCGTCGGCCCAAAGTTAGTCATTATCCCGCTGGAGTTGGACAGATGCGGGCTTCGGCACTGAGATCGATCTGCGCTAAAAGGTCGCGTTTTTCAACATCGGTAAGAATCTCCTCAAGGATAGGATAGAGGAACTCAGTTTCACGCCTATCATGGTGGCTGCAAAGCCGCGTATAGAAAGCTTCGCGATCGAGAAGCTGCAGCAACGCCTTGTCTATGTCTGGCTCGCGTTTTAATTCAGCGGTCGTTTCTATGAACAGCTCGACAAACGATCGCATTTTCTCGTGGTCATCAAAAAAAAGCTTTGGAGCACCTGCTCCCGAGTACTTAGCACGGTCGGCATAAACCGGCAATAGAATTAGCTCTTCATCCTGCATATGACGGATCAATGTCGTTTGATACATCTCAAGCAATGTCAGTGCCTTATCAAACTCAAAATGAAGAAGTGCTTTCTGATGATCGAAGAACATCTCGTCGATCAGAATATGCACGTTCTTGAGATCTTTGATGTAGGTCATAGCCAACGTATTCGATCAATTATTTTAGAATGAGCGGAACCCAGCCCGTCCTCATCTTTCTTGCACCAATCTCGATGTGCGAACCTTCCCACACTGCAAACGCTATCTGCGACGGTGTCCCAATAGAGAAACCGACGGGAACCGGACGTGTAATTACGACCGCCCATCCGGTCTTCGTCTTCATGCCGTTTCCCTTTGAGATCGCGTTTGGGGCCGGAGACAGAGTGCTCGGACCCTCTGCTATCAGGTCTTCGACGGGTTGGTCACGCGGTCCTGCGCGGCGGTTTCCAAGTGCCCGAGCAGGTGCATATCGCAGAGCGGCTTCGGCTTGAGCCTGCGGATCGTTTTCCAGCGACTTAGCCTGAAAAGGATAGTGGTCGATAGACGCATTAGGATAGAGTGCGTTGATATTATCGGCCCGTCCCTCAACTATCGCTTGCCAATCTGCACGCCAGAAGGAGATCTCGACGGTTTTTCCGGCCTCGCCCATTTGAGGTGCAGGCACGTTTGGATCGACCTTTGCCGGAATCTGGACTGCGCAGCCGTCATTGAATTTCTTAGGGCCAGGCATGTCGTTCTGAGTTGCATCCGGCCATTCGAGCCGAAACGCTATCTCGGTGCCGTTCGTGATCGCTTTGACCTGAATATCAGGTGTTGACGGTTCCATAAGACGCGGCTCGACCAGATCCTGCAAGATCATTTTTGATGCGTGGAGCGAAACGTTGTCCCAGACCGGAGCACTCGGGTCGAGTGTGATCTCCTTGACCTGAGCAACGTTGACTTCGGACGTCGCAACTTGGGTCTTCTTGCACGACGCGGTTAGTAACAAGCTAAAAATCAGCAACGGAATAAAAAATCGCATATAAAACCTCCTCACGGGCAATTGGTGCGCGTAATCTGATAGAGCTTGTCATAAGCCGGGCGGATGTGTATCGGTTCTTTGAAAGGTACACTAACGAGTTCCTTTCCGTTCTCATCCATACCTATGGCCTTGTCGCCAACCCGTTTCCATTTGCGCATTATGGCCTCGGTCGAGCCGAATAGACCTAATAGGCTCGTAAGGTCCTGATCGTTCGGCGCATTGCGATAGACCTCGACGGCCTTGTCAACGCCGGGGCCAAACATCTGCTTCGTAAATGCAGTCGGAACGTGGATCGGTGGAATGTAGTAAACATTTGGCTCAAGCCCGAATTGCGGGAATAGCGGCAACGCCACCTTTTTGATGTGCACAAGGTAATCTATCGGATTGTCGGCCTGTGCTTTGTCCGGTGTGTTGATAAACCCCGCGACGCGGATCTTTCCGATACAATTAGCGAAACATTGCGGAGACAACCCTTGTTCGATCTTCGGATAACATGCGATGCATTTCTCCGATGTCGATGTCATCGGGTTGAAAAATACTTTTTTATACGGGCATCCGCGAACACATTCCTGATAACCGCGACATCGGCCCTGATCGACAAGCACGATACCGTCCTCGGGCCGTTTGTAGATCGATCCGCGTGGGCAAGACGCCAAACACCCGGGATAGGTGCAGTGATTACAGATCCGCGCAAGGTAATAGAACCACGCCATCTGATGTGGTATGTCGATGCTCGCACCGTGCTCGATGCCGCCTGCACAATCGTCTTCGCCGACGTTTGGATAGGCATAGTCTTCGGACTCGGGCCGCCAGCCGAGAACGCGTTCGCCGGCCGGTGCTGATTCAAAAATGGTGCTTCCTTTATAAACAGATTCGCCATTTTCCTCGCCCCAATTCTGACCATCGAGCAAACTCAGAAGGTTAAGATCCCAGGCGAGCGGATACGAGCCGTAGGGTTTACTCTCGACATTGTTCCAGAGCATATACTCCTGGCCCTTGCCTGAGGTCCAGGTCGTTTTGCACGCCAGCGTGCAGGTTTGGCACGCGATACATTTATTCGTATCGAAAACTGCGGCAAATTGCTTTTGCGGCCGGCTCTCCGGATACCAATAGGACATTTCTCGTCCGAGCTGCCAGTTATTTACGCGAGCCATAGTATTATTCTCCCTGTATTAATATTTCGTGCGTCCATCACTTTGAATTCGAAGTATTCCCATTCGTAACAGCTGAGCCACCCGATTTGATATGACGTCCCATGAGCGTCGTCCGTGTCACAACGACCGATCCTGCGACTGACAAAACCAAAGCCAGGAGGATGAACCAACGCGCCGATTCTGATTTGCGGTACAGCATTATCAAACCGAAAACGGCCGTCAGCCCCATACCCTCGATAAAAAGGAATGTAACTCTCGCGGCTTCCTGGTGCTGTCGGACGAGATCTCCCGTTGAGCCGACGAGTATTCCGCTGTCTCGTCCGGCGGCCTCTCCGCTGCCAAAAACCGCCACACTTACCAATGCGATAACAAAAAATATCCAGAGGCTTTTCCGTTTGATCTTGTCGTTTCTTCTCCAGTACCCGAGAATCAGCAACAACATGCCGATGATCGTCACGATCATTGGGTAATGGTTTATGAGTTGATGAAACTGTAAGGCGTCCATTTCGAACTCTATTTCTTACTGATAAAATCTCCGGCGATATAGCGTTTCATCGCATCTGACTCGTTTCTCGGCCGGATGCCGAGTTTGGTCGGACGCCACAGCGGTTCGTCCCCGATGCCGCCAGGTTCTGCCTTTGTGATCTTGATAAACGATTCACGCGGTGCTCCGGTCGGGCAATGAATGTCTGCCGCAAAGCCCTTACCCATGCCTTGCCCGAACATGCCCTTGCGAACAAGCGAATCAGTCATCCACGTCGGTTTGAGCCAACCGCGTGTCGCGGACTGATGCGAGCCTGAACGGAACATTGCCTGATAATTGGTACGCGGATTTTTTGCGAGCCCGTCTTTGCGCTCCCGCTGTCCTTGCTGCGACCCCGGCGTTGTGCCGTACATGTTGAACCACATGCGAGTCACGCCGCGGGGTGTTCCGGGGTAATATCTCGCCCGACAAAGAAGGCGGGCGAATTCGTAATTCTTCTTGTCCTTTTGCCACCCGCGGAACGGACGATCCTCGGGATCGGCATCGATCCACACATAATCACCGTCATTTACGCCGAGTTCCTGTGCGTCCGACGGATTGATGTCAACGTAACCCTCTGTCACAAAGGGCGAGCGTTTGTCGCGGCGATATATATCGCCGAACGGGCCGAACAGCATCGCGTTCATATCCGTGTCGATCGGCGTCGTATGCGAGCCGTGACGGAATTTCGGCGTATGGAAGATGAATTTGTAGTCGTCCTTGATCAGCGGATGAGCCGTTTGTTTTGCTTCGGCCCATGTGTAAACGACATTGCGACCGCATCGCGTTTCGCAACTCAGGTCATCGCGTTTTACACCGTAATCTTCCGGCGTCTTAGGCCGCATTGCTTCGTGCGGGGCCGAAATGATGATATTGGGTTCGTAAAAGGTCGAATCGACCGGCTCGCGGTGAACGGGCAGATTCTCACCTGCGTCAATAAACTCGTCCTCCTCGCGGTAAAATTCGAGCCGACCGCTCTTGGTGTACCACGGCGTCGAATCCGTGATCTGGTCGTAACCAACATTCTTTGGCGTCGTGCGGCTATTGATGACCGCCGGTACGCCATTGAGAGCTTTATCGTGCAGATCCTTGAACGAATAACCCTTGGTGTTGGTCGAATTATCGAGAATTCGCTGCAGATACACATCCGTCCGGTCCTCGCGGACGAATTTCCAATAGTCGTTAAACCGGTTGTCCCCGGTTAGCTCGGCGAGTTTTGACGCGACGGTTGCATAGACCTCGATGTCGCCAATCGTGTTAAAGATCCGCGGGATCGGTGTTTTCGGAAAAACGAGCAGGAAAGGATTTGTGACCGAGGCGGTCATATCGGGATGTTTTAATTCCGCCCAAGAATCGACACCGAATACGACATCCGCCCATTCGCATGACGTCGACCACCACCATTCGTTCACGGCGATCAATTCGATCTTCGGCAAGGCGTTGACGACCATGTTGTAGTGCCATTTGACGTTGCCGAGGATCGAATTTGCATTGGCAAACCAAAGCGATTTCGTCGGACACGGCATATGCGTTTTCCCCGTAAGAAGTTTGTTGCCGACGCGTAGCGGGTGATCTTCGTGATTGTAATAGTGAGCCGATTCCGCCTTCCAGTATTGTTTCGGCCGGGCCGGTTTTGTCTCGTCTAATTCAATGTCGAACGGGTTTTCATTGATATACTGCGGAGCTCCGTTAAAAAGCGCCGTTCGGTAATTTCCGGCGTACGAGCCGACATTTCCGCCGATCTTGCCGACGTTACCCGTCAGGGACGCAAGTAGAAAAACGTCGCGGTCCTTGTTATCGCTGTTAAAGAACTGATTCGGTCCCATCCCCAACGCAAATAGCGTGGTGCCAAAATCTTTTGCAAAAAGCCGGGCTAATTTTTGAACGGCATCTGCCGGAGCCCAAGTCAGTTCCTCGACCGTCTGCGGCGTGAAATGTGAGGCGTATTCCTTGACCAGATCAAAGACAGGCCGGCATTTTACTTTGCTGCCGTCAGCCAATGTCACCTCGACCGAGCCTTCGAGCATAGCTTCGCCGACCTTGGAATTTTTGCCGACATCATCGCGTGTAAGTACGGTCGGGGCATTCTTTTGGGTGTCCCACCAGACGTAATCACCTCATTCGATACGAAGTTTTTCGGGTACGACGTTTTGCGTCGTCTGTTGGATCGGCGTCGGTTCTTTCTCGCCCTCTTTCACAATAAAGGTATTTTTTAGCACGGCCGGATCGCCGCCGAAAACCTCGGCCGCTTTTAGATATTTGAGCGTATCCATCCGCACGAGTATTGGCAGGTCGGTCCATTGGCGGACGTATTCTTTGTCATACAGATTTTCCTGCATGATGACGTTTGCAAAACCGAGGGCAAGTGCCGGCGTAGTGCCGGGGCGAACAACGAGAACATCGTCGCCCTTTGTTGCCGTAGCTGAGTATTCGCAAGCGATGACCACGACGCGGGTGCCTTTCATTCGAGCTTCGGTCAGCCAGTGAGCATCCGGCATTTTGGTCGTGATCCAGTTCATTCCCCAGACGACGACAGTCTTTGCCTGTTCGACTGAATTGAGGTCAAATTCGACCGTCTGCTGGCCCGTCACCATCGTGTGCCCGGGCGGCAGATCGGTGTGCCACGAATAGTTGTCAAATCCTTTGCCTCCCATCGCCTGATCAGGCCCAACACCGCGAATATGCGAATCGAGCAATGCGATCGAATTCGCCATTCGGTACATCCCAAAAACTCGGGTCATTCCGAGCAGCGGCATGCCGCCGCGGAATTTCATCACCTGTGTACCAACGCCTTGTGTTGCTTCGATCACTGCTTCGTCGTAATGCTGTTCTTTGAGCTTTCGCTTGCCCTCATCGCCGGTGTAGGTTTCGGCGATGTTCTTTAGTGCAGCGGCGACAATGACGGCTCCTTCATCGTGCGACATTCGGACCCATTCGTCACGGGCTCGTTGGAAATATTCCTCGGGCGGACGCCCGTCGGCACCACGAGGGAATCCAGCCTCGTACCATTTCTTATATCCGGCGCGTACCATAGTTCCGTTAACACGCCGGTCACCGTAAAATCGCCTCGTCAGAGCCAAGCCTTTTTGACAGACACGCGGATCCCAGCGATGAGATTGTTTGTTGCCGAATAGGTCTGTTGCCTCACCATATTTCATCGTCGGCCCGATCCGTGTAATTACGCCTTGGCGAACATGTGCGTTGAGCAGGCAGTTATGCGTATCGTTCGGAGCACAGGTAAACGTGTAACGCGAGTCGTAGGCCCACAGATCGCGATAAACTTTTTCCCAGTCGCGGTTAGGATAGACGGCGAGCGGATTTGCGATCGCCTCAAGTCCCCAGGCATTCGTCGTCGAGGCAACCAACGCTCCAAACCCAGCAGCGGAGATCCTCGCCATAAACTCACGTCTCGAAATTTCTTTTTTCATAACATTCCTCGTATTCTGCTCAACTATTTGGGATTCAATGAACGTATATAAACCACGATCGACTCAATTTCCGCCTGCGTTAGGGCACGCCGCACGGGTGAAGGATTTGCAAAGCCCTGCATCACAGTTCCGCGTCGTCCCCGACCGATAATGCCGACAAGATAGGTGTCGGTGACGCTTGCGCGAAATATTTTGTTGCTCAGAGACGGGCCGTCGGCTCCTTCGCCCGTTTTGCCGTGACAGCCTGAGCAATTTGACGTGAATAGCCGTGCTCCGAGAGTCACATCGCCCTTAGCCCAGATCTGCGGCTTCGTATCCGGCTGCTGTTGACTGCTCCCGCCAAGTTGACGGATATAGGCGATCACACCGCGAAGTTCGTCGTCCGTAAATCCGTTTTCCCGATCGCCCCACGGCAGCATCGGCCGCCCGGGCCGTCCGTTCCGGATCGTCTGCAGCAGGAAATCGTCGGAGGCAAGCTCAAGAAAATCCTGCGAGGTGATCGAAGGGTAATTCGGCAATCCTGCAAACCGTCGGCCTTTACCGTCGGCTCCGTGACAGCTAGTGCAAACGGCCGTGTAGATTGTCTCGCCGTCTGACGCGAATTCCCGTGCTCCGAAACGCATTGCCTTGACCCGGTCCTTTGGCAAATAAGTATCAGGAAGGCTTCGTCGTCGAAGTGAAAGCATGTACATTGTCAGCAGATCGATTTGATTGTCGTTCAGGCCAAGTATCGGCATCTGCGAGCCCGGAACGGTCGAAACGGGTGAACGGAAATGCTGGACGATCCAATTTCCGAGCGTGTGTTCATTCTTAACGCTCAAATAGTTAAGTGTTCCGGGGTCCTTTTCCCCGACGCGGGTCAATTCAACTCCGGCATCGCCGCCAAAATTTCCGACCTTATGACAACCGGCGCATCCGACCGTATTGAATTGGGCTTTGGCTTCGATAAGTTTCGATGCGCCCATTTGAGTTTCTAAGAATATGCGGACGGATTCGCGATCGGCGTCGCTGATCTCACGAAAAGAGTTTTTCCAGAGTCCTTCGGTAGACTGCTTGCTTTTTTCCAGATGGCCCGCATACCAGTCTTTGTTGTAGCCCTTGATCCCGACATGGGAAAGGTCGGGGCCTTCCATTCCCGTCACGCCGCCGGGACGAAGTGTTCCTCCGCGATCCTCGATCCGGTGGCAGGCATAGCAGTCCAGCCTTTCGAACGTCTTTCTGACGGCTTCGAGTTTGTTGATGTTCGGAACATTTAGAGGCGTATGGCACGTGCCGCAGCTGGCGTATGCGTATTTTGCGGGAAGCATTGGCTCGCTCCAAAATTCAACGGTTCCGTGGGCATCCTCTTTTGTAGTCGCCTGGCCCTGTCCGCCATGACAGACCGTACAGCCAATCTCTGTTGGGGAATGAACGACAGGTTTATGGGGCGCTCCGACCGCCAGCCCGGTTGTGATCTGTTCGCCCGAGGCCATTCCGACGTGACACGTCACGCAGCGATCCGTCTTTCTCATCGAAGGATTTACTATTTGACGGAGCCGTTGATCAAGTGGTCCCTCTGAGGTGCTGGACGTCTTTTGTATCGCCTGCCATTCCTTAAAGTAATTCTCTGAAACAGCCGCTACTACAAGCAGGAGCAGGACTCCCAAACTTGAAAACATAAGCAAATACTTATTCTTGTTCATAGCGTCAGTGGGCACTCCATTCAGAAGGAGACCAGTAGAAATTCCAATTTGGACCGCGGAAGTAAGTGCCAATCACTGTCAACACGATAAATCCGCACAAAAAGCAGGTGAACAAAGCCAACGCCCCGGCACGCGTCGAGTTGTAACGCCGCACGCTCCATAGCGAAAAGGCAGCATAAAATAGCGTTAGCACCGTACCCGGGTTTACGATCGTTATAACAAGCTGTGGGATTTCGATGAACCACTCACGAAGCCAGCCAAATCTAATCGCGAATGCCTCGACCGCGATCGACGCAGCGAATCCAAAAAAGATCGACCATTTCACAAGCTTCCAGCCGCCGCGCCCACCGAACCACGTACCCGTCCCCTCGGTTTCGCGGTCCAAGAACGGGATCATCCCAAGGCCGAGAATGCACAATGCGGGTATCCCAATCCCGCCCGTAAATGCGGAGAATGAGACGATCTCTTGTAGCCCTAGAAAATACCACGGAGCTTTTGCCGGATTTTCGGGGATCAGGGATTTGCGAGTTCCTTGAGCGGTGCGTCGGAATACATCGCCAATGCGAGACATATCAATACCGTCAGCATCAGCACAGCCATTTCCGCATAGAAGAGGTGCGGCATCGACGGCAGAGTATTCTCGGGCCCGTTCCCCACGGCTGAGGTTTTGCCTTTGACGACCGCAGCAAGCTGATAGGTTTTTTGCGGAGTTTCGGTAAAAACAGGGTAGTTTTCTTCCTTGAGAGGCCCGACCAATTCGTCGGCATTTTTTGGACGAGCCAGCCCGCCGTCCTTACGTATCCTCCAGAAATGAACCGCCATTAGCATCACTATGCCGATGGGTAGGATCATTACATGAAGCAAGTAGAATCGGATCAGAGCCTCCTCGCCAACCTTGTCCGAGCCGAGCAGCAATTCACGCTGCAATCCGCCGATGTCCATCCATTGTGTAATGCCAATTGCGTCAGTTATTTCACGCGGTGATTGAGCGATATTCGCTCCGATCGTGATCGCCCAATATGCGAGTTGATCCCACGGTAAAAGATATCCGGTAAATGAAAGAGCAAGAGTTAAGACCAATAAGCCCCAGCCGATCAGCCAATTAAATTCACGAGGTTTGCGATATGCGGCAGTGTAAAACGCCCTGGCCATATGCAATATCACAGCGACGACCATCACATTCGCCGCCCAGCGGTGAATGTTTTGCATAAATCTTCCGGTGGGAACGACGAAATGTATATCTTTGATCGAGAGATATGCGACATCCGGATATGGTTTGTAATAGAACATCAGCAAAACACCGGTAACCAGCGTTATCAGGAAAGCGGCGGTGGTCATGATGCCGAGGCCCATTGTTGTGCTCCATCGAAGCGTCCAGAGATGGGTTCTGACGGAATGGAGATGCAAGAAGACGTTGCCGAAAACAAAGGTCGAACGGGTCCGGTCGGTTTTCGGCACACCGCTTCTGAATGTGACCTCAAGCATTCGGCGAGGCGCTGCCGTGAGGTTCTTCCAGAATTCGTGTAGGGCTGTGTGTTCGGCGGTTTTCATAACCTATACCTTTGTTCCTGTTTTGACCATAGCTTCTTCATCGACAACGTATCCGCTGCCGCTCTTGGTAACTTTTAGCCACGGCAGAGCCTTTGGGGCCGGCCCCTTTGTAACTAGACCATCAGTTGTATAGGCGGATCCGTGACAAGGACAGTTAAAGCCGGTTGGGCTGGGCTTTACGATACAGCCAAGGTGCGTGCAAACGGTTGAGATCGCGAAAACGCCGTCATCATCGCGAAATACCGCAACTGAGCGTCCCGGAGGTGTAAATGCCTCGCCATTTGCAAGAGAAGCGGGCAGCGTTACATTGAACTTCTTTGCCGGCGAAGCTGAAACGGCGGCCTTTGGCAGTTTCAGCATTCCAAAGATCGAAAACAGAAAGGTAACCGCAGTCGTTCCTATTGCCGCCAGGCCAATGAAATCGCGTCGAGCTATTGGTTCGGGGTCAAATCTAGACTTTTCTTTCCCGGGTTTTGTTGTCATTGAGACCTCCATGTTGTTGAGAATGCGACCCGCTCCATCGTGATCGCATCGACCGGGCAACGCGTCGCACACAATGCGCAGCGAATGCAGCGGTCCTCGTCCTTGAGAATTACCGAATTTTCGTCGAGATCGGCGTCATGGCCGAGGGTGTCTTCGATCGTGTTGAGGAGTTGGTCGTCAAACTCCAATTCACCCAACGAAACCAGCTTCAAACACTGTGTCGGACAAACATCAGCACACCCACCACAAAGAACACACCTCGTTCCGTCAAATACTGGTGTCACCCCGCAATCGAGACACCGCGAAGCTTCGCGCATGGCCTCTTCACGGTTATAACCACGCTCGACCTCGTTTTCGGGATGCGTTAGGCGTTCTGCCGGGTGGATGACGGGAACGGCTACGCGGCGAAGCGATTCATATCCGCGTTCGCGAGAATACCGGTCGAGGACGATATGAGATGTGACCGCGTTCTTTTCGAGGGTATTGCCGGTAAGATATTGATATACGGAACGCGCCGCTGCCTTGCCGGAGGCGACGGCATCGATCAGCAAACGCGTTCCGTGGGCAAGATCGCCGGCGACAAACACGCCTTTTCCGGTCGTTTCGAGCGTGTTCGGATTGTTTTGGATCCAACTGCCGCGGGTGAGTTCGACGTCTTTTCCACCAGCCTCTAGAAATGACAGTGTCGGTGCCTGGCCAACCGCCAAGAGTACTGTATCGCAAGGAATGATCTTGGTTTCATTCTCGTCATAGAGCGGCGAGAATTTGTGTTCATTGTCATAAACACGTAGGCATTTGCGGAATTTAACGCCGGTGACCTTGCCGTCGCCATCGCGAACGATCTCCGTTGGTCCCCAGCCATTCTGACGCTCGATACCTTCCTCGTCGCCCTCGACGATCTCGATCGTGTCGGCGGGCATTTCCTCGGCACTTTCAAGCGAAACGAGAAAAACATGGGCTGTTTCGGACAGCCTTGCAGCGGTGCGTGCAGTATCGAACGCAATTTGACGGACGACTGTTCGCGCAACATCATATGCAACATTACCGCCGCCGATGACCACGATCTCACGGCCGACCTCGATCTTTTCTCCAAGCGAAACCGCCCGCAACAGATCGACGCCTCCGTAAACATTCGGGCCATTCTCACCTGTCAGGCCCAAACCTCTTGACGATTTGGCACCAACCGCGATTATCACGGCGGCAAAATCTTCCCGAAGTTCGGCAAATGAAATATCCTTTCCGACCTGAACACTACAGCGAATCTCAACGCCCAACGCCTCGATGACCGCGATCTCTTTCTCTATCAGCTCACGCGGCAGCCGGTAGGCGGGAACACCGACGGCCAACATTCCGGCAGCGACCGGTTCGATCTCAAATACGACAGGTCTGAATCCCATCAACGCAAGATCGTGAGCGGCACACAGTCCAGCCGGCCCCGCACCGATGATCGAAACTCGTTCGCCGCCACCTTTCTCAAATTTCCCCTGAATGCTCGATTGGAGTAGCGCGGCCATTTCGTCGGCGTCGGCCGCGATCGGCGGGATAAACGATTTGATCGAATTAAGAATGTCGTCTGTCGCCTTTGCCTCAGGCCCGGCTTGTTCACAGGCAAATCGCTTGAGAGCACGGATCGCTATCGGGCGATCCTGCCCGACGAACATACCGTCATCGTTAACTTTTGGAATTTTTCCGCGGCGGCAGGCGATCTCGCAGGGAGCTCCGCAAATGCGGCCGCAGATCGAAGCAAACGGGTTCGGTCCGCGAGCTATCAGATAGGCATCTTCGAACCGGCCTTCTGCGATCGCCCGCACATAACCACGGGCGTCCGTATGTACCGGACAGGCCACCTGGCAGGAGATAAGGTTTTGGTGGTAACTCACGTCTGGGACGTGAACCTTTATCGGTAACATACCAATCACCGTCGTATGAGTTGTCAGTCATCATGAATTCTATGGTTCATGCAAATCGAGAAATATGACTTGGATCATATTATGTTGAATGAACGGAAAATACTTTGTGCCTGGCGAGCTTCTAACCGCCGATGGAACTCATCGATCGTGACGCATATTCAAAGCCGCCTGTGTTGATCGCGTGACCAGATTCTTTCCTTATCACCGCGGAGCAAATAAAATCGACGATCTCGCTCCGTGTTCCTCCGTTTCTGAGTAAACCGCGCAGATCATATTCTTTTTTCGAGAATAAACAGGTGCGAATCTGCCCGTCGGCGGTAAGGCGTACTCTTGAACAGGCACCACAAAATGAATCCGTGACCGGCGAAATAATGCCGATCTCGCCCTTGGCTCCGTCGGCAAAATGATATTTCCAGGCGGTTTGCTGCCCGCGCGACGGATTCGTCAAAATGAGCGGAAAGACTTCGCTGATCCTCCGGCGGATCTCCCTCCCCGAAACGATCTGAGTTCGATCCCACATACGGCCCGCGTCAAGCGGCATGAACTCAATGAATCGCATTGCTAGTTCATTTCGGCGGGCGAATCTGGCGAGGTCGACGATCTCATCATCATTTCGGCCGCGAATGATAACGGCGTTGACCTTTATTTGATTAAAACCTGTGGTTTTAGCCGACTTGATCGCGTCCAGCACGTCATCTAATTTATCGACACCGGTAATAGAAAGAAAATTTTCCGGTTTAAGGCTGTCAAGCGAGAACGTCACACGATCCAATCCCGCAAGCTTCAAAGCAGCAGCTTTGTTTGGAAAATTGCTGCCGTTAGTGATCATTGCAATTTCCCGCAGTCGGTTCGGCCCGGTTGACCCTATCTTTTCATTCGCAGATCGAGCATCCGAATCTTTAAGTTTGGTCAGCTTGGCTACAAGTAACTCGACATCCTTCCTGACTAGCGGTTCGCCCCCCGTTAGCCGTATCTTCTCGATACCGAGTGAAACAAATACCTCACAGACCGCTACGATCTCCTCAAATGTTAGTAGGTCGGGTCGATTCGAAACGTCCTGTTCCGCTGACGAGTTGCAATAGAAACATCTAAAATTGCAGCGGTCAGTCAATGAGACCCTCAAATCTCTGATCTGTCGATTGTATAGATCACGCAACATTCCTATATCAACAATCGGTTTGAGCATAAAACCAACAATATTCGATTGGATTTACATCTGACCAACGCAAACAAAGCCGATTATTAGGTAGACCGATACCGCAGAAATTCTGCTCGTGCTCGAGTACAATTTTAGAAAATACTCGAATGGAAAGCGGAGAAATATGACTTGCATCATATTTCGGGAAATATTTTGAAAAGTAACAACCGAATGCTCGTGCGTAAGTACATCCCATTTTTCACACTCAAGTTGGAATGAAGGGTTACTGCATTACAAAGGAAAGCTTGACTGCGATGGCGAGGTGATTGGGGAATTTGCTTCATGCAATTTAACAGAAATATCCGATGCCTTATCCTTGGCTACACCGCCTAAACCATTTGTGCGAGAGCCTATGGATTTCGACGATATCTTGATCTCTTTTCACTTTTGAAGAAATTTTTCGGGAGCCTGTCTGTCTGCGATAATCGAACGGTTGGCAAATGAGCCAGGTGTTATGGTATGGTGTGGAATGTAGAGTTTTTCCTGCGACGATTGACAAGCCGAGTCAGGAAAAGTTGGTTGCAGGTTGGTTGCACTTTCCTGAATCATGGCGAATCTTAGAGGATCAGGCTAAGAGGGTAAAGTGTTGATTTTAGGATGTTTTGATTGATTTTGACAAAGTATGAAAAGCCCCTTGGCTCGCTTGGGGTGCGAGAGGTCGCTGGTTCAAATCCAGTCGTCCCGACCAATAAAAACGGGGCTTTCGACGAAAATCGAAAGTCCCTTTTTCTTCGCATTCGCCCAGCTCGCGAGAGGGCTGTATCTCTATAACACTGTAAAACAAGGGTTTATCGTGCTTACGTGTTTTCAAAACTGCCACCATCCTGCAACCATCGACAGAGAATCTCTCGTCAAGATAGTCGTATTGTCGACAGTAATAGAAATATTTATGACCAACCCCGTCCTGGCTGCCAGCTCATTGAAAAGAGATTCTTGGCTACTTCGGCTTTGATGATTGGTTCGAGAAAAGCTCGAACGTGCCGGATGATATCCGAGGGGTCTTTCGAGCGTTCGATGCGGTTTCGATTGATGAACGCTCTCCATCGGGCCACAACCACTGCATTCTCGGCAAACTCATCTCGAAGAGCTATCGGCAAAGCGGTCGGGAAGGGGGATTGGCGATTTTCAAACGTCGCACGCAACGCAGACTGAAGTAGCTCGCCGTCGAATTCGAATTCTGCGATCATGTAATTCAGGTCCCAAAAATCCTTCAATCGTCCGTTTGCCTCGCCCAGTTTCACCATCGCTTCGAATTTCTCGGCCACTACGGTTTCCTTAGGATAGACCTTAAGACGCGGAGCCGGGAATTCCAAGAGCGTTGGGAAATCCGCGATCCTGGGCTCAGGAGTGACCACATCGCCAAAGCCAACATCGACTTGAAGTGGTATCCTTGCCTGCCCCAGTTTTGCAACAAACTTTATTCGAACTCCTTGATACGCTTCTTCTTTGCGAATTTGCTCGCCACGAACGGTCTCCGTTAGGAATTCAAGGCCATCCTCAGTTTGGACTTTGCAGATCGATCTGATCTTATCTTCCAGTGTATAAATGTCGTTTGAGCCAAATCCCAGGAGATCGAGATCCTTTGTGGGCCGATGTGGTGCGTCGAACCAGAGCGAGAAGAGCGCCGCGCCTTTTAGTAGGAATCGGTCTTTGTGTGGTGAAATACTAAGGCGATAAAGAAATCTCTCGACGCCGTAGCGTACGAGGACGCTCTGGACATCCTCGCGCTGCTCTTTAGCTCTGGCCGTCAGACGAGCCTTGACGGAGGAAGCAATGTCTTTTATCTCTTTTTTCACCATCGTTTTAGGAGAGCGTGTTCAGATAAGGCAGCATCGTCCCTTTGACGTTGCGAACTTCGGCATAATGAATGAGTTCGTCCATTCTCACTTTCCGTGAGTGCCAAGCATCGCGAAGGGCCTCAAGACATACATCAAGGCCGACAGTCCTTTGATAATAGAAACAGTCTGCGATCGTTTTCGCCGGCGAGTACACCTTTACTTGGACGCCGTCGATTGTATGCGTTTCAATTCCGGCTTCGTATACCCTTGGGGAAAAACGGAAGGGCCGAAGGCGGACTGTATCCATTTTGGGTATCCATGAGTCGCGCTCGACTGCGATCCAGACCTCGAAGGGATTCTGCGTGGTCAGATCGTGAAAGCGTAGAGCCGAAAGAAGACAGAGCACACCATTCGGAGCTTTTGCAGCGACTTCTAGGATGCTTTGGTTTTCGTTGAATTCGGTACCGACAAGTGCGTATAGTCCGTAGCCGACACGTTCGAGGTGACCTTCTTTGACTAGGCGCGAAATATACATCCGCGATAGTCCGAGTTCATGTTCGACATCTGAAGCCCGAAATATTTTTCGCGTTTTGGCGTATTCAAGAAGTTTTTCGCGCCCATTCATGCTGTTACGGAACCTTAGCACTGCGGTCTTACATGTTGAGGTTCCGTAACAACAATACCACAAAGTCTACATAGCTGCTCTACAATTGTTTAGCCCGTATGAATTTACTGGGGTAATCTTGTTCTGCATGATGAAAAGAAATGTAAAAGTTGTACGCGTTGGAATCCGCAACTAAACGATCTTATCTTTGATCTTTGTGAGAAGCTGTTTGGATTCTTCGGCGGAGAGGGCGTTGATCTCGACGCTGCGAAGCTCACATTAGTTTCCCTTTTTACCGAGAATATCATTTGGCGGAAGATAGATCGCTTTGCGGCCCGTGTTGTCGATGGACTTTAGAAGCTCGTCAGCGTTCGTGTTCATCTCTTGTGCGAGTCCGGCCTGCATCATCTTCATCGCGGCTTGTTCCTGTTCGACGACCTTTTCCATCGCGGCAGTGTCGGCGATGATCTGCATCATATCGGCTTCGGTCAACCCCTGGTTGAAATAGTGCGTCGAGGCACCTTCGTCAAGCAAGCGGTCGCGGAAATTACGCATCCAGTTGAGACGCTTTACGTTTGTCCAACGCGCCCAGTCGCCCGTGTCGAACGGGTATCCATCATCTTGTTTCTTTTGTTTAGACATGTGGTTGTCCTTAAGTTTTTTTAATTAGGTGCGTTTGGAATAATAGACGACAAACAGGCGAAATATAAAGATTACTTGAGTAGAATCCGCAATTAAACGATCTTATCTTTGATTTTTGTGAAAAGCTGTTTGGATTCTCCGGCAGAGAGGGCGGTGATCTCGACGCCGCGAAGCTCGACTATCGCGTTTTCGTACCTGACGCAACTGAAAGCATCTTTGACGTCCTGTAATAGTGTGGTGGTGGCGGTGTCAAAAAACCCAATGAAAAGAGGGCCATCCAAAACCCCACTTTTAGTGTGTTATAAAATTCAAAAGGGTGGTGTTAGTAAACTGTAGTTTTCTTGCGCCGTGTTTTTGCACACTTTTGATTTTGGGGGCCCCGCGAGGCCGAAAATTTGACCTACCTTTCCTCTCAAGACTTCGGTCTCAAGAGCATCCTCACGCTGAACCAAATCTCGGACGAAAGCCAATGGAAGTGTGAGAACTGTTCGTGGCGCTCGAGGGGACAACAGATTGGAACGCGGTAGAAGCCGCCTTATCTTTGCCTTCCAAACTCGGCGAGTTTCTTATCGATCAGCTCCAGTGCTGGGAGCAGACGTTGGTTTATAGGTGCTCCCTTTTTGCATAAATTATAGTGTTCGTCAAAATCAGCCCATTTTTCCTGCATTGCCAGTGTGTAGGCGAGTTTGCATTCGGCGCCAAAAATCGCAACATTGTCTTCCTTATAATGCAGACGAAAAATCGGCAGCGATTCGCGCAGATATCTTTCGGCGATCTCATATTTGTTTTCATCGGTCGGGGGAGTTACGGCTTGTCTATAGACGTCATGAGTTTCCGGCGTATTTGGCAGCATCAGTCTTGAGGTGTAGGCCTCGATCATGTACGGAAAGTTAAGATTATTGGGATTCGTATCACGCATCATGTTGAGCGCGCGGTCGAGCAGGGCGGCTCTGTCTGCATCATTTTGTCCGATCGAGCCGTAACAGTAAAAGAGGTCTTTGGCGACGAGCTCATGCCATTCGCCGTAATACTGAACGCGCAGTTCAAGAGCCCGCATAAGGTGATATTGCTGTTTTTTCTGTAAGAGATTGGCAAACTCTTTGTCCATCCCGCTCGGATGCGCCCAACCGAGCGCCTCACCGAATTTGTGATGCACTTCGGCGGCAATGTCGGGCTCGTCCGCAAATTCGGCGTCGATCTTGTCGCTCATGTCGAGCAGGGCATCTATAACGCGCGCATCGCCGCCAAATTTTGCTCCCTCGCCATACCAGGCTGCGTTTGCATACGAGATCATCTTTGCCATGAACTTGCTGATCTTTTCGGATTTTGCCTGTTCTGATTTGGCGCGGTCGGATTCCATAACGGCGGCATTCGCCTGCCACACAGCGACGAAGGAACCTGTGATTATGCTTACAAATATCAAAGCCCCTGCGAGCACCGTAATACGATTGCGACCATAGAACTTCTTGAACCGGTAGGCCAGCGTCGCGGGACGTGCCGCGACCGGAACGCCATCGATGTAACGCCAGATGTCCTCGGCAAACTGTTCTACGGTTCGATATCGCTCCTCTGGCTCTTTATTGAGAGCTTTAAGTATCACGTTATCGATATCGCCCTTTAGACGAGAAGGTGAGAAAGGGGGAAGAGGAGAAGGGGAGAAAGAAGCCGCTTCGCTTGGCAGTGTCGGGTAGGAATCGGGGATCTCTTTCAACATATCACCGCTTCGCTTGCCTTTTACCTTATACGGAAATGAACCGGTGAGCAGTTTGAACAGAATGACGCCGAGGCTGTAAACGTCTGTTGCGGTTGTCACCTGTGCGCCGGCGACCTGTTCGGGGCTGGCGTATTCGGGTGTCATTGCACCGAACAAAGTCGTTATATGAACGTTTTCGACAGCGCCCATCAATTTCGATATACCGAAATCGAGGAGCTTTGGATTTCCTTCGGGGGTGACGATTATATTCGACGGTTTCAGGTCGCGGTGGATTATCAGATTATGATGGGCAAACGCGACGGCTTCGCACGCCTTGTTGAAAATTTTGAGACGCCCATTAAGACCTAGATTTTTCTCATAGCAGTATTTATCGATCGGCAATCCATCGACATATTCCATCACGATGTATGGAATGCCGTCGCCGGTCGTGCCGGTATCGTGCATCGCGGCGACATTTGGGTGGACGAGTTTTGACTGTATCTCGATCTCACGACGGAAGGCTTCGCGCACCTTTCCTGCATTGAACTCACGTTTTAGCAACTTTATCGCTACTTTCTGGTCGAATTTGCCGTCACGTCGCTCGGCAAGGTAAACGGCACCCATTCCGCCAACGCCAAGTTCCGAGATGATCCGATAGGCTCCGATCTCCTGCCCCGCCATCGTGGAAGGCATCTCCGCTTCGACATCAAAGAAATCTCTCGAAAACTCGATAGCTGAAGTTTGTAGTATTTCTTCGGCATCGTCCTCAAAGGCAAGCAGCGATTCGACCTCCTTTATAACCTCCGAACTGACGTGCTGTTTACCAAGAAACGAAAGCCGCTCCTGCGGACCGAGACTGAGCGCCGTCATGAACAACGCGTTTATCTCTTCCCATTTATTACCCTGAATCGAATGGATAGACATCTTTTCCCCTAATAAAGGAAGCGTAAAAATATGCGAAATTGAGCCAAATTATTTTCCGCGGTCACTCACGCTTAAATTCGCGTGCAAGCCATATCCGCGCAGCCTGCCATTCGCGGCTAACGGTACGTCCGCCGATCTCGAGTGCCTTGGCGATCTCTTCATTTGTCATGCCGCCAAAGAAACGCATTTCGACGATCTTCGCCTTTCGAGCGTCGATCTTGGCCAGACGGTCTAAAACCTCGTCGATCGCAAGTATCGAACCTGCGCGTTCCTCAAGCGGAATGTCGATATCCTCGGTCGATAAGAGCACCGGAGTGCTGCCACGTTTAACAGCGGCGTGTCTGCGAGCGTGATCGACGAGGATATGTCGCATCAATTGCGACGCAAACGCATAAAAATGCGAACGGTCACGCCACGCGATCCTCTCAACGTCGGTCAGCTTCAAATACGTCTCGTGGACAAGCGCCGTCGGCTGGAGCGTGTGGTCAGAGCGTTCCATAGACATCAGGTAACGGGCACGGCGTTTCAATTCGTCATAAACATATTTCAGCAGCCTTTCGCGCGCGTCCTCGCTGCCGCTGTTCCATTCCTGCAATATCCGAGTGATCTCTACCGGATCGGCTTTGGTCATAAAATCTCTGTTTTCAGGGGTTTCGAGGAACTATTTTACAAGAAATCCAGTCGAATGAAAAGATTTGTGGCGAACCTTTGCGGGAAATTACGCCTAGATATATTGAAAGACCAAAACAAATATTGCGGAGAAGACGATGTACTATAACAAGATCAAACAAGGACTCTACACGGCTGCCATTTTTATCGCTGCGTCGATCAGCATAAATGCGGCGACTTTTACCGCGCAGGCGAACGGCGATTGGGCTACCCCGGCGACGTGGACCCTAAACTCGGGAACCGACGCGGACGGCATTCCCGACGCCGACGATACGGTGTCGATTCCGTCTCCTCGTGTCGTAACGGTAACCGGAGCACAATCAGTGCATATTTTGACCAACAATACAGGCGGTACTTTAACGCTCAGTGTAGGTGCGACGTTGACAACGGACGGCACGGCCGGAAGCTCGTATTCGGGCTTGGGAAATGTGAACGGTACAGGCACGTTTCGCACCCAAGGCACAACCTCCTTTAGTGGCAGCTCAAATTTTACCGCGACGCTTGAGATTAATAGTGGAACTACCAGCGGTTCAGGTACATTGGGGGGGGCGTTAGCCGTTTTGTCCGGTGCGACGTTTAACACATCAAATCAGAACTTTATTGTAAACGGCTCTATAGACGTCAATGCGGGCGGCACAGTTACTAAAACCTCAGGCATCGTTACCGCTAACGGAGCTAACATTGTCAACAACGGTATTATCACTGGTGGAGCATTCAACTTCGCGGGCGCGGGAACGCAAAACCTTTCGGGAACGGGCTCATTTACTGCTTCGATAACGGTCTTCAGCCCATCGGTTACAACTTTAACCAGCGATGTAACTTTTGGCAACGGTAATGTTACAGCAACAACTCTTTCTCTCAACAGCGGCGCGACTCTTGCTCTCGGCGTCAATATGCTGACTTTGAACGGTGTAGGTCTGAGCGGTGCGGGCACTCTCAGCGGTGCGGGCCTTGTTCGTTTTCAAGGAACGTCTTCGATCAGCAGCAGCTCAAATTATACCGCCGCTTTCGAGATAAATAGCGGAACGACAAGTGGCTCTGGCACATTGGGCGGATCGTTAGCCGTTTTGTCCGGAGCGACGCTTAACACATCAAATCAGAACTTCATAGTAAACGGCTCTATAGACGTCAATGCGGGCGGCACAGTTACTAAAACCTCAGGCACATTTACCGCGAGCGGAGCCAACATTGTCAACAACGGTATTATCACCGGGGCGGCATTCAACTTCAGCGGCACGGGAACGCAAAATCTTTCGGGATCAGGCTCACTCACAGCGTCTATTGCAGTCACCAGCGGCTCTGTCACAACCTTGGTGAGCGACGTAACACTTGGCAACGGTGTAGCGGCAACGACCCTCGCAATTAACACGGGCGGAACATTGGCGGTTGGCAACAATATCCTTACCTTGAACGGCGTAAGTGTGAGCGGAGCAGGCTCCTTCACAAGCTCGGCAGGCGGCAAACTCCGGACACAGGGAACTTCGTCGATCAACGTCGGAGGTGCCTTCACCGGGTCGCTCGAAGTCAACAGCGGCACCACAAGTGGTTTGGGAACTGTCAGCGGTTCTCTGACGGTGTTAGCTGGCGCGACGCTCAATACGACGAATCAAACCTTTACGGTCAACGGCGATCTGACCAATAACGGCACGATCACGAAAACTTCAGGTAATTTCAATGCCAACAGCCCGAACATCGTCAACAACGGCACGATCACCGGCGGCTCGTTTAATTTTGGCGCCAGCGGAACGCTAAACCTTTCCGGCACAGGCAGCATTTCAGCGCCCGCAACAATTATTTCAACCTCGACTGTCGCTCTCGGCAGTAACCACCAACTCGCAACGCTCACCGTCAACACCGGCGGCACTTTAGATACGAGTGCCTTTACTTTATTTTTGAACGGAGCCGGATCGTCTTTGAGCGGTGCCGGAACGATGGCGAACGTCAATGTCACCTACAACGGTACGGCGGCTCAGACTGTTCAAACGGCAAATGTTAGCTACAACCAACTAGGCATAGACAATGTAGCGGGCGTCACGCTTTCGGCGGCGGAAACAGTTGCGACGCAACTCACACTCACGAACGGTACATTTAGCAACGGAGCATTTTTGACTCTGTCAGCTAATGCGACCGTCGCTCGTGGTAACGGAACGTTAGCTGCATCACCGACGTTTGCCGGAGCTATCAACATTATTTATTTTGGCAGTAATCCGATCGCAACAGGATTGGAAATTCCGCTGTCGAATACCATTGTCAACCTAACGGATAACAACACTAATACAGTTACGTTAAGCAACAGCCTTACGGTAAACGGAAATGCGATTTTGGCATCGGGCTCGACCTTCAACGGTGGCGGCGGAACCGCGCTGACTTTCAACGGCACGACGTTTTCGAATAGCGGAACTGAATCGGTTCCGACCACTACATTTAGCGGCGGAGCACAATCTATCGTCGGAACAGGATCTTGGACGGGCAGCGTGTTTCAGCTTACAGGTACGTCGAATACGTCACTGACAAACAATGTGACGTTCAGCAACGGAACGTTCACTGTCGGCGTGGGCACAACGGTCGCGACTGGCGCGAACTTGCTTACATTCAACGGCACGACGTTTACGAATAACGGCACCGTAACCGGTGCCGTGCGCACGACGGGTGCGAATGTTGGCCTCCTTGCCGGAGCAAGCGGGTTCAACGCGTCCCTTACCGTCAATTCGGGCACTACAAATGCACAAGGCACGGTTAACTCCACTTTGGCTGTCGATGCGACCGCTGTTGCCCTGACAGTGCCGACCCCATCCACCCTCACAGTAACGGGCAACGCAACTGTCAATGCGCCGCTCAGCGGAATCGGGACGTTCAGAACTAACGGAGCGACATTTACAAACAACGCAACCGTATCGGTCGGAACGTTTATTTTTGGCGGGGCGGCTCAGTCGCTTTCAGGCTCAGGAAGCTTTGTCGGAACTAGTGCTACTGTTCTCAGCGGCTCGACAACGACTCTTACGGTAGATAAACAAATGGGGTCAGTCACAGTGAGTGCGGGTGGAACGCTAAATATTACAAATCGAACGCTATTCCTCGCAAACGGCGGTACGCCGCTAAGCGTCGCGGGTACTTTCACGGTCACCGGCAGTACCGTCGAATACAACGGCTCGGCTGCACAGACTTTGGCGGGATTTACACCCTACAATAATCTCAGCACAAACAATACAGCGGGTGTAACGGGCTTTCCCGGACTAACTGTCAACGCTTTGCTACGTGTGAAAGCCGGGACATTTACCAGCAGCAGCACATACAAAGACGTTCAGATCGATAACGGGGCCACCCTAGCCGGAACCAACGGCACGACCATCAACGTCAACGGGAACTGGGTAAACAACGGCACCTTTACCGCAAACACCAACACGGTCAATTTCAATGGCTCCGGTGCTCAGTCTATTGGCGGCACCTCAGCTACTACCTTTAATAATCTGACGATCGCAAACGCCGGTTCGGGTGTCAGCCTCGGCCAGAACGCTGCGGTTAACGGTATCCTAACGCTCACAAATGACCTCAACACAGGAGCAAATACTCTGACAATGCCTGCAACTGGAACTTCGGCCGGTGGGGCAGATGTCATCGGAAACGTAAAACGCACCGGCTTCAGCGGCGGCGGCGCAGCACTTAGCTTTGGTAATCCATTCAACAGCATCGCTTTTGCGGTAGGTGGAACATTGCCGACTGACGTTACTGTTAACATGACAAAAACGCAGCCGTCCGGATTTGCCAATGCTGTCACGCGGTCTTATGTCATAACACCCACTGGCGGCAGCGGATTCTCATCAACCGTTCGTCTGCATTACCTGGACAGTGAGCTTAACGCAAACACGGAAGCGACATTAAAACTATTCAGGTTCATTGGATCGTGGACCCAGGTTGGAGTTTCAGCCAACGACACTACTAATAATTGGGTTGAGCAAACTGGCGTAATACAGTTCTCGCCATGGGCGATCAGCTCCAGCGGCGTACCGACACCAACTGCGACGAACACTGCTACGTCAACGCCCACCAATACGGCAACCGCAACGTCGACTAGTACTCCAACTGCGACAAGCACTGCGACCTCGACACCCACAAGTACGGCAACGGCGACGTCGACTAATACTCCGACGCCAACTCCGACCGTTGCTGCTGTAATTTCTGGAACAGTTACGTATGGCAATGCGATCCCAGCAGCTACGCGGTTTGTTTCAAATGTGCTGATAAGCGGTGCTGGCTCGCCGAATGTTTCTACAACTACAAGTTTTCCGGGAGGGACATATTCGCTGACCGGCTTTGGCTCGGGATCCTACACTGTAACTCCGACAAAAACCGGCGGCGTGAACGCCGCGATATCATCATTCGATGCGGCAAAGATCGCACAGCACGCCTCAGCAACGGTCCTCTTGACTGGCAATCAGCTACTCGTCGCGGACACCAGCAACAACGGCACTATCTCGTCGTTCGACGCGGCTCAGGTAGCATCGTACACGGTTGCGAATCCGCCATTTGGACTGGCGGGGACATGGAAATTCCTGCCGATAAGCAGGAGCTACGCATCGGTCAACAGCAGTCTATCGGGTGAAAACTACAGTGCCTTACTTATGGGGGAAGTTTCTGGCAACTGGACAAATTCAGCCGCCCGTCCTGCTAACGGCCCCGAGCGTGAGGCTGTTGTTTCTGCTCCCCATCTTGCGACACCGGCGGATGAAGAAGTGATAATACCCATTACCTTAAAAGGAGCAATGAACAAAGGGGTTATCGCTTACGAATTTGACCTGAGGTACGATCCGACCGTAATACAACCACAGGCAGAACCCGTCGGTGTCGCAGGAACCGTGAGCCGCAATCTTTCTTTTGCAGTGAACGCAAAGGAAGCCGGCATTCTCAGGGTTGCGGTTTACGGCGTGACCCCGATCTCAGATAACGGAGTGTTGCTCAATCTCAAATTCACGGCAATTGGGGCAACGGGTTCCGCGTCGTCTTTGATATGGGAGCGGTTAGTATTTAATGAAGGGGATCCTCAGGTAACAGCAACTGACGGGCAAATCGAACTGTTGGCCGCTGCGCCGAACAGTGCCGAGATCGCAGGGCGATTGACCGACTCGATGGGACGGGGTGTTCCAAATGCTCGTGTCACGTTGACCGACACCACGGGAGCCGGCCGCTCGGTGATGTCGAACGGCTTCGGCGTGTATCGTTTTGGCGGGCTAACAGTCGGCCAGACGTTTACCGTCAGCGTTGACTCCAAACACCTGACATTCGCCCCGCTGACGGTCAGCATTACCGGTCAGTCAGTGAAAGTCGATATGATCGCCGGGCAATAGACAATCCATCAATCGAACAGCAAAAGGGCGGGTTCCTTACCCCGCCTGTTTTGTTCTCAAATGAAATGCGAACCAGAATGTTAAAAAAGCTATAGTTTATTGACATTTCGAGTTGCACTCACTAAAGGACAAAAAGGATAGGCTAAGAATTTGCTACCTTTCAGTTGATGTCACAGAGAGGTTCCATGAATGATCATAACTACATTTGCCATAGGGGCAATACCGCTGAAGGCCGTTGGGCTTACTTCTGGCCGGCTGAACCAAAGATGTCCGCGTATGGTTGCCAACCTAAAGGCGCCGAACCCGTAAATGCCCGACCGACTGAAAAATTGGGATGCTTGCTCGATGGAGTCAATTAACGTGCACGAGCCTTTTATCCACCCGATCCCATGGTGGTGAGCCGCCCTTTGCTAATCTGCGGAATGGTGGTGCCGATGCGGAGAGTTCAACCTGACCATCGATTGCCACTGTGTCTGGATCGCCTTCGTTGAACATTATCCGATCCCAAATCAGCGGTGAGACCGAGCCGGCTGCTCCGACTGCCGTAAATCTGAGGTTCAGAAGCAGGCCATTACCGTCTATCGGATAGCCGCCGTACATTACGACTCTCAGACGTCCTGGTTCTGCAGCATTTGTAACAGCAGATAGCCCACGGCTCACTGTTTCCGCTACATCTAATGGATTAGCAAGGGGCTGTATCACCTCCGGATCATACCTAAGGTCGAATTCATAAGATATAACGCTCTTATCCGCGATTCCTCGCACAAAGATGGGAATAACAACCTCGTTATCGGTCCGTGATATAAATTGCGGAGCGGTTATATCAATGGTCCTCGCTGCCCGCTGGCTCCCAACAGGAGCCGACTTACGGCCAAGCAGTCTGGCTCCGGTATTATTCCAATTGCCGGAAACTTCGCCCATCAAAAGACCCGTGTAGTCTTCACCCGTGAGATTGCTTGTCACGGAAGGGTATGTCCTGCTCATGGGAGTTGTTCCTGCCGGGAACGGAACATTGGGAATCGTAAAAAATTTCCAGGTTCCAGTCTGCGACGTTTGTGAGTTTCCAGCGACGTATTGAGCAATCCGGGCCGCATCGAACGATTGTATCTGGCCATTGCCGGTGACATCGGCCACTACCAACTGGTTACCGGTCAAAAGACTGGTCCCGGCGACATGCTCCGCGATCTTAGCGGCATCGAAAGAGGTTATGCTGTTTTGGCCCGTCGACTTGGTCGGTGTCACAGTGTAAGCACCCGCTCCAAATCCGCTGAGAAGATAAGTTCCGGCACCAACTCCCGGAGGTGTCGTCGTAGTGGAAACCGCAGAGGAGCCCGAGCCACTTATAAACACATTTGAAACAAAACGGGGGTTCGGATTGCCGATCGCGTTGCCGTATGTAACGGTACCGTTGATCGCTGGTTGAGGTGTTGATGTCGCGGTCGGTGTAGGACTGGCGGCGACCGCGCATTCAAGCGTTAGCACGAGATCGGTGACCGGCGGCGGAATTGGTAGTGCTGCGGTCTCGACAAATGGCTGCGATGGATTGCCTGGTGCGTTGCAGCCACTTTTCTGGGCCCGTACTTTGTAATAGCCGGCGAGCACATCCCAGCCGAATTTGCCGTCCGCGTTCGTCATGTCGGGATTGTGCCGGTTTGCTGGTGACATTACGGCATTGCCGTCGGCCACCTGCGCATACGCTCCTATCTGGATATCGGAACGGTAAAGAGTAACGGTCGCCCCCTGGATAGGCTGGCCCATCGTGTTCTGCACAACGCCGCTCGGATCGATGTAGATATCGAATGTCACATGTATAACTGTGTTATCCAAATATATGATGGTGATGGTCACGGCTGCCGGTCCGTGCGCCGGAGCAAGCGGCGGCACAATGTGCGAGTAAAATCCGTTAGGCGATTCGGGCATTGGACCACTAGAAAAGATCGAGCCTCCGCGTCCTATCGTATAGGACGCGCTTCCGCCTGATGCCTGAGTCGTCGAAAGCAAAAGCGGGCTGCCCTGGTAAACAACGGGTATTTCGCCATAGCTTGGCTGAATATCGGTGCCCGGCGGCGGAGGTCCGGGCGTTACCAGCACTGCATTTTGGCCAACCAGCGGGGTGTCACAGCTTTGCACGCTGCGTCCCGACAGTTGGGCGGGCAGATCGGTCGAATATGAAGGTGGATTGACCGTCAGGTCGAACGAGGTATTCGGCGGCAGGCCGAGGATGCGATAGTTGCCCGCCGCATCGGTCGACGAATTGAACGCACATAGATTATTCGAGTCGCACGCCTGCACCAGCGCCTGTGACAGAGAGCCGCCCGAGTCTGAAATGCGGCCGGTGATCTCGCCGCAGTAAGTAGCCGGCGTCGGCGAGGGGAAGATCGCTGTATTAAGCAGGACGCTTACAGTGTTGGTGAATTGGGCCGTAGACACGAGATCCGGCTTACCGTCGTCATTAAAGTCTCCGACGGCAATCGAACGGGGATTAAAGTTAACCCGGTAAAAAACGAAGGCACCAAATGTTCCGTCGCCGTTGCCCGGCAAGACGCTAACATTAGGGTCGCTGCGAGACCCGATCGCGAGATCCGGATTACCGTCGCCATCAAAGTCACCGATTGCCACTCCAGTGGCGCCTGCGGTCGGGTAGTCAACCTCGCCGGTAAATGTGCCGCCGCCGGTGCCCAGCAGGATGGCCACAGTTTGACCGGTAGCCACGGCAAGATCGAGCTTGCCGTCACCATTAAGATCTCGGACCGCCAAATATTCTATGTCGTACCCCGGCGGAAAGTTGTAATCGATCTTAGGGGAAAATGTTCCGCCGTCTGCTCCAAGCAGGACGCTCACACTATAATAAGCAGTGACCACAAGGTCAGGCTTCCCGTCGCCATTAAAATCTCCGACGGTCACTGAAAGCGGCGTATGACCGGTCGCGTAATCAACCTTAGGGGCAAATGTGCCCGTGCCTGTGCCAAGCAGGATGCTCACATTATCGCTGTTATAATTCGCAACCGCAAGATCAGACTTGCCGTCGCCATTAAAGTCTCCGACTGCAACTGACACTGAATTTGCGCCGGCCGGGTAATCAACCTTAGGGGTAAATGTGCCTGTGCCTGTGCCAAGCAGAATGCTGACGTTGTTGCTGGTTTGATTTGCAACCGCAAGATCGAGATTGCCGTCGCCATTAAAATCTCCGAGGGCCACTGAAAAAGGGCCCGTGCCGGTCGGGTAGTCAACATTAGGAACGAATGTCCCGTGGCCTATGCCAAGCAGAATACTGACGGTGTTGCCGTCGTGATTTGCAACCGCAAGATCGAGCTGGCCGTCGCCATTAAAATCTGCGACTACCACCGAGAAGGGAGCCTGGCCGGTCGCGTAATCAACCCAGGTTGCGAAAGAAGAGCCGGTCGCCGAACTGTGCGATGCGACGATACCAAAAAAACCTAAACTCACTACTACACCAAGCAGTAAAATTGCTTTACGATCAAATTTAATAAATGACATTTCGGATTGTTTCACGATCTCAGTTCTCCTAAAAAAAAATCTTTCTTAGCTATATTTGCGGAACGTCGGTGGCAAAACGGACATTGATACGCAAAATATTTTTTATTTGACTTTTTTCAGTTACAATCGCGTAAATACATATGTCGAACGGTCACCACGAAATTACAGAAATATTGCAGTCATGGCGTGGGGGCGACGCGGAAGCGATCGAGCACCTTTTTCCGTTGGTGTATGACGAGTTGCGGCGGCAGGCGAAAAAATATTTGCGGCGTGAGCGACCCGACCATACCTTGCAGCCGACGGCTTTGGTTCACGAAGCGTATATGAAATTGGCCGGCGAAAGCGCGTTGGCGGTTGAAAGTCGGGCCCATTTCTACGGTATGGCGTCGCGGATAATGCGCCGTATACTAGTAGATTACGCTCGGCACCATAATGCTGAGAAGCGTGGAGGAGCCGCCCACAGATATTCCATTGAGAATATAGACATCATTCCCGACCAATCCGCTGGCGACTTGCTCGAATTGAACGATGCCCTGCAAAAGCTGGAACAGGTCGACGAACGTAAATGCCGCGTCGTCGATATGCGTTTCTTCGGGGGCCTCAATGAAGCGGAGATCGCCGAGATTCTTGGCATCAACGAAAAAACCGTCCGCCGCGATTGGCAATTTGCAAAGCTTTGGTTATTTCGCGAGCTCTCGCAGGGGATCGGGCCAAAATGACAGATTGGCAAAAAGTTGATGAGGGCATTGCAGCGGTTATCGAAATTGGAACCGTTTTGCGTTCCGCATGGCTCGATAAGTTTTGTGCGGGGGACGACGACCTGAAAAGCGAGATCGAATCGCTCCTGGCCTTTGAAGGCGACGCAGCAAGTTTTCTTGAGCTGCCGTTTGGTCCTCACGCGGCGGCCCTCTTGGACTCGGATAGCAATGGGTGTGCCGGAAAGGCATTCGGCAATTACGATGTCATACGCGAGATCGGCGAAGGCGGTATGGGCACGGTGTTTCTAGCCCGCCGTAATGATGGCGAGTTTGATCGCCTGGTGGCACTCAAAATTATCCGACAATCGATTGTGGGAAGCCGCATGATCGAGAGTTTCCGGCGCGAACGCCAAATACTTGCATCGCTAAATCATGCGAACATCGCGCTCCTTCTCGACGGTGGCGTCTCTCAGACCGGTGAGCCGTTCCTCGCTATGGAATACATCGACGGCGAGCCAATTTCGGATTTTGTAAGGAATAACAATCTTTCTGTGTCTGAGCGGGTAAGACTCTTTGTGAAGGTCTGTTCCGCCGTCGCTTACGCTCACCGCAATTTGGTGGTTCACCGCGATATCAAACCCGGCAATATACTAGTCACAGCCGCGGGTGAACCAAAATTACTCGACTTTGGCCTGGCAAAACTTACCCGTGATGATCTATCGGGCGATACCGCCGAGACGCAGACCGCGTTCCGTGCTCTAACGCCCGCCTACGCCAGCCCCGAGCAGTTGCGGGGGGACGCGATTAATACCGCAAGTGATGTCTATAGTCTGGGGGTTGTGTTTTACGAACTGCTTACCGGCAGCCGTCCGTTCAACTTTGATGGTAAAAGCCTCGATGAGATCATAAAAACAGTCACCGCCATTGAGCCTCCACTTCCATCGGCAAACTCGCCATCATCGGGTCCCGATCCACAGTTGAAAGGCGACCTCGACAATATTGCACTCATGGCACTTCGCCACGAACCCGAGAGACGATACGAGTCGGTCGAACAGTTGGTAGGCGACATCGAAAAATATCTGAAAGGGTTGCCTGTTTCGGCTCGTCCGAACACGGTCCGTTATAGGGCGGGTAAGTATATCAACCGACATAAAGTTGCGGTGCTGGCGGCGAGTTTGATTTTGTTGAGTCTAATAGGCGGAATTGTTGTCAGTCTGTGGCAAGTTCAGATCGCTCAACGTGAAAAGGAAAAGGCGCAAAGCGTCAGTGCCTTTCTTAATGAAACGCTGAAATACTCGAATCCATTCTTAAATTCCGTTCGGAAAATTGGTCACGAAACAACCGTTAATGAAGTTTTGGACGAAGCGGCGCGAAAACTCGAGAACGGACAATTTGACTCCTCGCCCGAAATCAAAGCCGAACTCGAATCCACGGTTGCCTCGATCTATTTCGGGCAGGGCAAATATCAGCCAGCGTATGAACATCTTGAACAACACATTACTCTGGTCAAAAATCTTTACGGGGAAAATGATCCGAAAGTGATCGAGGCGTCGCTTATGTGGGCAAGTTTACTTTTTTACCGGGGCGAAACCGATAAAGCGGAAGAGACCTTTCGTCAATACTTGCCGTTGCTCCAAAATGAGAGCCAAAAAGGCAATATCACCGCCGATAGTGTAGCCGGAAACATCAATGGTTTCGCCGCTGTGTGTCGGACCAATGGCAAATCCCGCGAAGCAGAGACGCTGTTTCGTAAAATTTTGGATTTGACCCCGCAGCTCTCGGAACGAGGTCGTAGTGCAGTTGCGACGGCGCGAAGCACATTGGCGTCGACAATCGCCGATCAGGGCCGATTTGACGAGGCTCTAGGTACGGCTCGTGATGCGGTCGACGAGTATCGCCAACGAAGCGAAACGGATTCGCCGAATTATGGATTCTCCTTAACCGTGTTGGGCGGTTTTCTCACCGATAAAGGTGACTACGATGAAGCTGACAAAGATTTAAAGGACGCCGAAACGATTTTTCGAGGACTTCTTTCTCCGTCCACCTTATGGCTGGGCGATAATCTTCGGAACCAGTCAATTTCTTTGTATGAACAGGGGAAATATACAGAGGCAATGGATAAAGCTGAGGAGGCCTTAAAGATTTATAACGAAAGTTTTGGCAAACACTACGACAATTACCCGACTACGCTAATAGTAAAGGGTTTGATACTCACCAAAACCGGACAGCTCCAGGAAGGGGAGAAAATCTTGCGAGAAGCAGTCCAACTTCGAACCGAATCGTTGCCAAATGAACATTTTTGGGTCGCGTTAGCGGACAGAGCGTTGGGCGAAAATCTGATGATTCAAAAACGTTTTGCCGAGGCAGAACCGTTGTTGAAGGCAAGCTACGAGAGTTTGCGATTGTCACAAGGAAAACAAAATCCACGCACTGTTCTCGCTAGAGTTTCGCTTGATAAGCTTTACGAAATTCAGCACCGATGAATGACGGAATCCATGAGAAGATTCAATTATGATTCGAATCCCCCTGGGACCTTCGCAGCCGCCGGCACTGAAGTTGATCGCCAGGTACAGTTACCCTTATATTTAAGGCGAAGCGGCGCGGTTATCGCTTCAACGGCACGGTTCGCGCGTTGAAAGATGGAAATGGCCTTTCACCGCCAATTGCCAAAGTCGGAAATGTTGACGCCGCAGCTACGAACGAACGGCCAAAAGTCTCCAATTCTCTCTCTCGGCGCGTTGAGCGACACGGTAACGTCCTCGCCGTTGCCGATTGGATCGAGATAGAGGAAAAGCCTGAGTTAGTCGATCAAAAAGAAACCGCTCCAACTGCCGATCGCAAGATCTTTCGCAGGTTTGCTCTCGCCGGATCGGCCGTGGCGGTCTTACTTGCGTTCCTGGCGTTCAACTGGTTCAGATCACCGGCGGTCCCTTTGGATCAGGCTCACAATAGTGAGCTAACTATCACGCCTCTGACGAATGCTGAAATTATCGATCAGGCACGATCTCTCCGGACGGGAAATATTTTGCCTACGTTGAGTACGGAAACGATTCGCGTATATGGCTTCAGGAAGTGGGCGGATCGAGTCGGATAGAAACTGTCGATCTCCCCGGTGGAAGGATCATCTGTATCACGTTTACGCCGGATTCGGCCGCTGTTTATTTCCTGGCTTCGCGTGAGGGTGAAGCGGTGAATTCACTCTACCGCGTCGGGGCTCTCGGCGGCGTGCCGACAAAGGTCCTGACCGGTATAAGCGGCCCCGTCTCATTTTCTCCGGACGCAAGCGAAATAGCCTTCGTACGGCAAAATCGGGATAACCCTCAAACGCAGCTTTTAGTCACAGCGAGCGACGGATCCCGAGAGCGAACACTGTTAATCCGCGACGGTACCGAGCAGATCGAACCAAATCCCGCATGGTCACCTGACGGAAAGCAGATCGCGGTCGGCATGATGAGCACCGAGAAATCGATAACCGTTTGCTCAATGATCGGAATTGATCTGTCTGACGAGGCCATTAAGCCGCTTTCGGATGAAAAATGGGATAGCTGCCATCGGACCGCATGGATGACTGACGGCTCGGGCCTCGTTTTTATCGGCACGAAATTCCAGGAAGCTGTTTCGACGCGACGCGATCAGGTCTATTACCTCCCGATCGCATCGGGCAGAGCTAGACGTTTGACAAACAGCGGCAACCGCCACGAGCCATGGTCCCTGGGTATTACCAGAGCAAACGAAATTCTTGCACTGCCAATTAATCGCGTCTCGCAGATCTGGAGCCTGGACATGGGAGCGGATGCTCAAAAGGCAAAACAGATCACGACTGGACAATCTGATGGTCGCGGCGGAGTAGAGGCTTTGTTGGACGGCAATATCTTCTATTTAGCGAGAACGGGAGATGGTTTTGGAATTTTCCGGACCAGTGGCGGCGACGTCAGGGATAGCAAGGCGATCTCTGCCGACCTGACGATGGAAGAACTGCGTGCGTCGCCCGATGGACGTTTTTTGGTTTTCGCGGCAAAGGTCGGCGGGTACGCCCATCTTTTCCGAGTTGGTCCTGATGGTTCAGATCGCCGACAGCTGACTTTCGGAGAAACCGTTGAGGTTGATTCGACCGTCTCACCTGACGGGCGTTGGATAGTCTATGAGTCTCATTTCTTCGACGGCGTTAAAACACTATACAGTCTTCAGAAAATTCCGGCCGAAGGCGGTGATCCCGTTCCACTATTAAACGAATTTTGTCTTACACCCCATTTTTCTTACGACGGGACGATGATCTCCTGTATTGACGGGGAACTGATCAGGGTGATCTCTTTTGAAAAGGGAGAAACGCTTAAGACCTTTAAGGCTGTGGGGATCCCTGTGCTCAATAGCGGGGCTCGATGGACGCCGGATGGCCAGTATCTCGCTTACCGGGTTTTGCAAACGGATGTCGGCAACCTGTGGCTGCAGCCGATCAATGGCGGTGAAGCACACGCTCTTACTAACTTCTCACATGGCGATATCTACAATTTTACTTTCACTCCCGACGGCTCGCGCATTTATCTGGCCCACGGGAATCCGGTCCGCAATGCGGTACTCATCAAGAATCCTAATTAGAAATAATTTGTCGATCAGTCTCCAAAGACGATCCGCAACTTCGACCTTATTAAAAAGAATGGGTCATGACTAGTTAAGTCAGGGGTATTTGATAATTTTCAATAGAGTTCGGCTTCGGGAAATTTGCCTTGATAAAATAAACACTCACCGAGGGTCATTTGAAAACCGGCGACAAGCCGACAGAGACTGCGTTTCAATATTAGCGGGTCAGAGTATAGGGACGACCTAGTCTTTTGTTCGGATTATACCTAAGCCGCAAACGCGACATTTTCGATCCAGGGAAGAACGAAACCTAAAAGGTTGTAGAGCGTTTGGGTCTGTGAAAACTCCGAGCGGTTCCCCCAGATTAAGGAACTCAGTCCACTTATGCCGAAGCGGTTTCTTCCTCGATAATAACCCGCGAAATGCGGCGCGTTTGGATGACGACTTCGGTTAGTTCGTCAGTTAGATAAAAATCTCCGTTCTGATGACCATAGTCCGGGCTTTGTCCGTCCTCTAACCGAGGCCGTTTGACGACAAGTCCTAGGGCTTCGTCCAAATTCATTGTTTTACCAAGTTCATACTGCGCCGCAAACTCATTTTCGTCGAGAGCGGTGTGGACCTTTGTCAGGTAATCGTCGCGGAAGGCTTCTTCAGCAGGTTCATTGTTGTAGCTGATTGATTCACGCAAACTATCAACGACGCCCGCTAGTCTGGCGGATAGCTCGAAGTTTCCGCCAACTGCGGCAAGCGCGGCAAAACCGTCTAGGGCACACGACATCATTGATTTGAAGCCCATTTCCTTACAGATACGCAGTGACCGGGCAAATTTCAGTGCCGCTTTTTGATAGAGGCCTTCGAAATAGTCGATCGCACCGAGATTGTAGTAAATAGTCGTCTGAACAGGTCTGTCGCCAAGTTTCTCCGAGAGCACGCGGCACTCCTCGAGAAATACTCGGGCGGCGGAGTGATTGCCCTTACACATTTCCAGGTCGCCTAGCGAACCGAGGGTGTAAGCGATCCGTCGTTCGTCGTTTGCATTCCGGCTTAGAGCGAGGGCTTCAAGATAATAGGATTCAGCCGATGAATAATCCTTCTGAACGGCGGCAATACAGCCAAGCCCGTGGACAGCCTTTTGGATTAGAACTGTATCGTTCAACTCCCGGCTCTCCGCCAGGCATTTTTCAGTAATTTTTCGAGCCGCTTCAAATTCGCCCCGATGCCTTAGAAATATAGAGATCTGTAGAAGTATTTTGGCACGTGCTTCGGAAATATTATTTTCCGTAACCTGCAATGCCGCGTTACACCAGCCGAGTCCTTCGCTAAAATGACTGTGCCCAAACCAGAAAAAGCTCAAAGAGGCAGTGATCCGGGCAGCCGTTTCCGGTTCGTTTTTCAAACACCACGAAAGAGCGGCCCGAAAATTATCGTGTTCGTTTTCCAACCTCGCCAGCCACTCGATACCTTTTTCGCCATAAAGGAACGGTTCTGCTTCATCAGCTAAAGAAAGGAATAGCTGTGCGTGAATTCGCAGTAAATCATCAAGTTCGCCGGTTTTACCCAACATTTCAAACGCGAATTCACGTACAACCTCAAGCATTTGCAAGCGCGAACTGCCATCCGTCTGCTCTTTTGAAACAAGTAGATTGTTGTCGAGCAGCGAACCAAGAAGGTCAAGGGCCGAGGCAGCGATGCCGAGATCCGTTGATGACGAGACAGATTGAACGTCGATCGGGGACGATTGCTCCCTTTTTCTCGCGTTTTCTTCTTCTGCAATGGTTTCTGCCGCTTCGACGGTAAAACCACCTGCAAATACCGCAAGACGCCGGAACATTATTTTCTCGGCTTCATCGAGCAGGTCGTAACTCCATTCGATCGTGCCGCGCATGGTTCGTTGGCGTTCGGGCATATCGTGTGCCCCACCGGTAAGCAACTGCAGCGAATTTTCCAATCGGGAAAGGATCGATTGTACGGAAAGTAACTTGACGCGCGGAGCTGCCAGCTCGATCGCCAAAGGCAGGCCGTCCAACCGGCGGCATATCTCGGCTACGCTGGAAGCGTTTTCCTCAGTCATGGCAAAGTTTTTTTTCGACGATTTTGCCCGTGCGACAAACAGCCGGACCGCCGCATAATCGTTCAACTGTTCGGCTGACAAAACTATATCCTTCGGCGGCACCGAAAGCGGCCGCACCTCAAACTCCCGCTCGTTACTTAACCGAAGTGCGACGCGGCTTGTAACCAGGATTTTTAGTGACGGCGAAGACGCAATGATCTCTTTGATAAACGACGCGGCAGAGATCAATTGCTCGAAGTTATCGAGGATCAGCAACATTCGCCGTTCGCTCAAAAAATTCTTCAGGGATTCTACCGGCGTTGTTTCGCTCGATTCTTCAACGCCTAGGGCTACTGCGACGGTCAACGCGAGGAGTTCCTCATTATTTACTGCGGCAAGTTCGACGAACCAAACGCCATCGGGGAAATCTGCCGACAACTCGCCCGCAACAGCCTGAGCCAGTTTGGTCTTTCCGCAGCCGCCGGCGCCGGTCAGAATGATAAGTCTCGCTCCATCGTCGGTGCTTTGTAATAAACTCTTGATCTCCGCGATCTCTTCGGAGCGCCCAAAGACCGACTCGCCCTCGTAAAGATTGGCCGGCGATACACGCTGCGGCGCCGCATTCGCGTCTGTCGATCCCTCATTTCCGCTTCGTTTGACCGTCTCGATAAACGAATAGCCTTTGCCAGGAACTGTCGTTATGAAACGATACGCACCGTTTTTGTCGCCAAATACTCTCCTCAGTGCCGAGATCTGGACGCTCAGGTTATTTTCCTCGACAAACTGTCCGGGCCAGACGCGGTCAAGCAGTTCGTCCTTCGAAAGGACGCTGCCGTGATTCTCGACAAGCTGCTGTAAAAGGTCGAAGGTTTTCGAGGTTAACGTTAGCGGTTCGCCATTGCGCTTCAGTGAACGGCGGGCACAATCCATCTCGAAATCTCCAAAACTGTATATT
Source organism: Chloracidobacterium sp. (assembly GCA_016711345.1). Classification (NCBI taxonomy): domain Bacteria; kingdom Pseudomonadati; phylum Acidobacteriota; class Blastocatellia; order Chloracidobacteriales; family Chloracidobacteriaceae; genus Chloracidobacterium; species Chloracidobacterium sp. The sequence goes on along the minus strand of JADJTD010000001.1, from coordinate 4,025,240 downwards.
GCCGCTGTCAGGGTTTCCATGCCGTTAAGATATTTTTAGGAAAATTTAGCCGGACAATTAAGGACATTTAGGATACACCTGCCGCAAACTCGCAAATGTACACGAAAAAAGCACCGGCACCGATCGTCATTCGATGACCAAATAATAACAAATGCCGGATGAGCGAACAATTAAAATCAGTTGGCCAACCATATGGACGAACACAAACGAATTAGAACCGAGATCACGATCGAGACGGTCAGTTTAACTCGGATCAGGTTGAGCCGACGAAAAACACCCGATATCGTTTGTAGCCACTGCGGCCAGAGTTCAGCTCCGACGAACGGAGAAAAAGTTTTGTCCATAAAGTCTGGCAATTCCCATTCTGTAAGCGAAGCCTGTACAGACGGCCAATTAAGCCCGCAAATCGATACCGAGACCTTAGTAGAACAAACTAAAAAAGGAGAATCAGAATGAAACAACTAGTAATTACAATTTTCGCGATTGCCATGCTGGCATTTGCCGCCCCCGCTCAGTCGAATGACGAGAAAGAGATCCTAAAGATCCACACTGGCCTCGAACAGGCTTACAAGAATAATGAGATCGCTCCATTTGAGGCGGCGCTTGCAGATGATTATGTCGGCGCTTTTCCGGACGGGGTTGCGATGGATCGCAAGGGAGTCTTAGACGATATGCGAAAAGAGATCGCTAAACCGACCTATAAGACCGTTTCCGAAAGCAGCGACGGCATCAAGGTCAAGGTGATCGGCTCAGTCGCTTACATTACTTCAAACTGGACTGCCGTTGCTCTGCCGGTCAACGACGCGAAACCCGAACCACACACGGACAAAGGACGCTACACGGGCATATACGAAAAACGTGGCGGCAAATGGATGCTTGTAGCGGAACATTTTTCAGAGGCTCAGCACGACCGCAAGCTGATGGAACAAGCAGTGATCAAAGCAAGTGAGAGCTATGACGCCGCAATTAAGAGCCGTGACAAAGCCGCTTACGAAAGACTGCTGTATAAAGATTATTTCTTTACGGATGAGAACGGCAAAATCGTCTCGAGAGCTGATGACATTGCACGCGTGTCCACGACCGACACGGTAATCATCACTACTGAGACTTCGGATAAAAAGGTTCGAATCGTGGGCAACACCGCGGCAGTAGAAACGGGCATGTATCACGTCACCGGGACCAACAAAGGCACGGCCTTTGACGAAACCGCCCGCTATACAACGACCTGGATCTGGCGAGAACTTCGCTGGCAGGTTATCGCAGATCATGTTTCCCTCGTCAAAAAGTAATTCGGACGCATCCCATAAGGAGAATTTATGAAACACCTGGCAAACATTACGATGATCATTCTGCTCGCTGTATTTGCGGCGCGCGCGCAAACAACTGAATTCACATATCAAGGCAGCCTGAGAGACGGAGCTAGTCCCGCGAACGGTAACTATGATTTTCAGTTTCGGCTCTGGGATGCTTTAACCGCAGGCACCCAGCATCCGACTATCGTTACCCTGCCAAATGTCGTGGTTTCGAATGGGTCCTTTACCGTTAAACTGGATTTCTCTTCGCCTCTCATTGGGGCATTTCCGGGAGCAGACCGGTATCTGGAAATACGTGTAAAAAATGCCGTAGGGCTGACATATACAACGCTTGCTCCGCGGCAAAAGATCAGCGGTGAGCCTTATGCACAAAAGAGCTTAAACTCCGACACGGCGACCAATGCAACACAGCTTGGGGGCGTCGCAGCAAATCAGTACCTGACCACGACTAATGGCGGTACCACATTTATTCGAAATTCAACCTCGCAGCAGGCCAGCAGTAATTTTAATGTCTCGGGCGACGGAACAGTCGGCGGCACTCTCACCGCAGGAACTCTTAGTGCCTCAAGTGGATTCAACATAAACTCGACACCGGTCTTTAGCATTGCGGGTGTGTTAAATACATTTATCGGGGCAAATGCTGGCACGTCCAACACGGGTTCGAACAACGCCTTTGTCGGAAGTTCGGCGGGTGCGGCAAATTCCAGCGGCAGCAACAATGCATTTTTCGGTTCGTTCAGCGGCAATGCCAACACGACGGGCAGCAGTAACGCATTCTTTGGAAGATTGGCCGGAAGTTCGAACACGACCGGTTCCAGTAATTCATTTTTTGGAGCAAATTCCGGCGACAGCAACACAACCGGATTTAGCAATTCATTCTTTGGACGCAGCGCCGGAGCCAATAATACTACCGGAGCCCGTAACGCGTTCTTCGGCCTCAACGCGGGCGTGTTGAACTCGACCGGAGATCAAAATACCTTTTACGGAGCAAATGCCGGTGTTGCAAATACAACAGCAGCAAATAACTCATTTTTCGGCTACGCGTCTGGTCAATCTAATTCGACAGGCGTGGATAATTCCTTCTTTGGATCGAGCGCCGGACAAGCAAACACCACAGGTCAGCTAAATGCCTTTTTCGGAGTTAATTCCGGCGATTCGAACACCACCGGCATCGGCAACTCATATTTCGGCGCAAATACCGGAACTGCGAATTTGACCGGCAATTCGAATTCCTTCTTCGGACGAAGTGCTGGAGCATCGAACACGGCAAACAGCAACTCTTTTTTTGGTTACGTCGCTGGTCAATTTAATACTACGGGAGCGAGCAATTCGTTCTTCGGGGCAAATGCCGGTGATTCAAACACGACCGGAGGTTCAAATTCGTTTTTTGGAAAAAGCTCGGGAACAGGAAATACGACCGGCACCTCAAATTCCTTTTTCGGCGTAAACGCCGGATTTGCCAATACCACCGGTGGCAGCAATTCCTTTTTCGGACGTGCAGCCGGAACTGCCAATTCTACGGGAAGCAATAACTCGTTTTTTGGTAACGATGCCGGCAATTCGAATACCGTCGGAAATTTGAATTCTTTTTTTGGCAGATTTGCAGGACAAGGCAATACGTCAGGCAATAACAACTCCTTTTTTGGCGCCTACGCTGGATACGTTAATACCGCCGAGTACAATTCTTTCTTCGGGATGAATGCCGGAATTGACAATACGACCGGATCAGAAAATTCCTTCTTTGGACAAAATGTGGGAGATACAAACACTACAGGCGCAGGAAATACTTTTGTCGGACGTACGGCGGGCAGAGGAAATGTTACCGGAAGCGACAATACTTTTGTGGGTAATTACGCCGGTATTAATACCACCCCGGCAGGAAACAGCAATGTCGCAATTGGAGGCGGAGCCGGTTTTTATTTGGGGAGCGGGCCGGCGATTAGTGAAAACGTACTAATCGGCGCAGATGCACGTTCTAATGGGGACGGAAATGTCGTCATCGGTTTTGACGCAGGTGCCTACTCGAACTACATAGCGGCCCATCATAACGTTGCTATCGGATACGGAGCGATTGCTAGAGGCGACGTTCGTAGCGTCGCTATTGGTCCATTCGCCATTGCCAGTGAGAATGACCAGATCGTTCTCGGCGGACCTGGTTCTTTTGTTCGGGTTACGGGCAGTTTGTATGTCACCGGACAGATCTTTGAGGAAGGCGGGGCTTCCGGCCGTAGTGGTGCAAATATTAATACCATCGATCATCCCCTTGATCCGCTGAATAAGACTCTCACTCTTGCCTCGATCCAGTCACCTGAACTGATGAGTGTTTACAGCGGCAACGCGGCGACCGATTCCAACGGCGAAGCGGTCGTAACAACGCCCGCTTATGTCGAAGCTTTGAACAGAGATTTTCGTTACCAACTAACCGTCATCGGACAGTTTGCCCAGGCGATTATCCTTCAAAAGATCCGAGGCAATCAATTTAAGATCAAAACCGATAAGCCAAACGTGGAAGTTTCTTGGCAGGTGACCGGCATCCGCAAAGATGCGGCCGCAGAAAAGAACCGCGTCCCGGTCGAACAGGACAAAACCGAGAAAGAGCGCGGTAGATCGCTCGATACGCAGGAACCAGCAAAGCTCCCGAGAACGCGGCCCGTCAATAAGGAACAAAATCAATGAAGATCACAAGACTTATAGTTTTGGTCACAATATGCCTCACCGCTATGGCGGGTGTCATTGCCCAATCGGGTGGTATGTTTGTCATTCAAAAGTCCGTGATCGCGGGTGGAGGTGGATCGACATCCGGCGGCATTTTTATGCTCGACGGCACGATCGGGCAGTGCGTTGCTGGGGAAAACTCGACCGGCGGCAGTTTTAGTTTGGCTTCAGGGTTCGGGGCAATCTCTGGGGTGACACCGACCAGTACGCCAACGGCAACATCGACGAGCACTCCAACTGCAACGCCGACTGCAACGCCGGCGGGTGGTGCTATTACCGGAACAGTGACATATGGTAACGCTATTCCAGCGGCCACGCGTTTTGTTTCTAACGTCCAGATAAGCGGTGCTGGTTCGGTTCCGGTTTCTATTTTCACCGGTGGGATCGGGGCGACTGAGGGACAATATTTGCTGAGCGGATTTGGGGCGGATGCTTACACCGTTATGCCTACTAAGACGGGTGGTGTGAACGGTTCCATCGGATCTTTCGACGCGGCACGGATCGCGCAACATGCCGCCGGGCCGCCACTGCCACAGTTGACTGGATCCCAATTGCTTGTGGCCGATGTCAGCAACAATGGAGCAATCACGTCATTCGATGCGGGAATGGTTGCAAAATTCGCCGCAGGACCGCCGTATGCGGCTCCGGGAATTGGATTAACAGGAGCCTGGAAATTCGCCCCGGCAAGCAGGGATTATCCATCGGTTGCTGCCAGCATCGCGGGCGAGGATTACTCGGCTCTGCTGATGGGTGAGGTTTCAGGGAACTGTGCAAATACCGGTGCCCGTCCGACTGCTGGCGGCAACGGGCCGGAAAGAAGCACGGCGGTCAATCTGCCGCGTCTCTTAACGCCGGCTGACAACGATGTTGTTATACCGGTCGCCATACAGGGAGCGGCGAATAAGGGAATTATCTCTTATGAGTTCGATCTCAGATATGATCCAACGGTGATACAGCCACAGGCAGATCCGGTCGATCTCGCAGGAAGCGTCAGCAGCAAGCTTTCTGCCGTGGCCAACCCCAGCGAACCGGGGCTTCTGAGAATCGTAGTCTATGGCCCGCTGCGGATAGACGGCAACGGCGTTCTTCTGAACCTCAGATTCACCGCAGTCGGAGCACCTGGTTCGGTATCACCGCTTACGTGGGAACGTGTCATGTTCAACGAAGGCGATCCTGGAACGCTTGCCTCTGACGGACAGGTCGAGCTTTTAGCAGCGGCACCAAACCAGGCCGAGATCAGCGGACGCCTGCTGACAACAATGGGACAACGCATTCCAAATGCTCGCGTCACGTTGACCGACACAGCCGTCCAAAGCCGCTCAGTTGTTTCAAACGGCTTCGGCGTTTACCGGTTCGGCGGCCTACAGGTTGGTCAGACCTATACTATCAGTGTCCAGTCGCACCTGACGTTCACGCCGTTGACGGTGAGCGTTACCGGCCAACTGGCGAGTGTGGATATGATCGCTGAGCCGTAAAACGAATGCGATAGGGTATAACCTGCGGAGCCGACCAATGTCCAACGTAGAATTAAGCGCCAGTACAAAAAATACTTTTGGTTGGCGACGCGGGTCACATACATCGATCAAAAAGGGTCCCTCGTAATAACGAGGATCCGAAGCGGCCCGACTCAAGTGTCTATTTGAGGTTGGGTAATTGTGGATGCTCCTTCGTCATCGGATACATCGTTGTAGTCCTGATCCTCTCGATAATATTTAGCGACCGACTTGGCGGCCTGACGGTCGCCCTCGGTGTCGCGGGTGCTGGTATCGCGTTCGCTCTGCAGGAGGTGATAGCCAGTTGTGCGGGCTGGTTCGCCATATCGTTTGCCGGATTTTACAACCCTGGCGACCGGGTCGAGGTCGGCGGAATAAGGGGCGACGTTATCGATGTAAGTTTCCTACGAACAACGCTGATGGAAGTCGGCGAATGGGTTAACGGAGACCTTTACACGGGCAGGCTCGTTCGGGTGGCCAACAGCTTTGTTTTCAAAGCTCCGGTCTATAATTATTCCGGAGATTTTCCATTCTTGTGGGACGAGATCACGGTGCCCGTAAAATACGGAAGCGATCATCGGTTAGCTCGAAAGATTCTCGAAGATATTTCCAAGGACCTTGTCGGAGTCTATTCAAAAAATGCAGCGTCCGAATGGCAGGATTTCTCAAGAAGATTCTTGCTGGAAAACGCGTCCACAGAACCGATGGTCACGTTGATCGCCAACGACAATTGGATCGAGTTCACCGTTCGTTATATCGTCGATTTCAAAAAACGGCGAGTGACAAAAGACGCGCTTTTTACTCTTATTCTGGATGAGTTTGAGAAGACGGACGGGAAGGTCGGCTTCGCCTCCGCTACATTCCAAATCGTCGAAACGCCCGTATTCGACGTTCGGTTGTCTAACAACTCGTGATTAAACAAACTTCGGGTCCAATGATGATCCTATTTCGATTTACGACGATCTTTCTTAAAAAATTAAGGTTTTATTACCGATGAGTCCAATTGATAAGACGTTTTGTGACGCACAGTTAGGAGGGAACATGATTGCTGTACTGTACAGCAATGGGCAGTGACCTGTTCGTTCTTTCCGTGTCCCAATTTTACAGTTTCCGAATTAGCCAACAAATCTCAGTACTGGCCGCTCGCCGCAATCCACCTAAAAACAGGCGTATCGGAGCATTTCCGCTGAATGCGGACGTAATGGCATACAGAGTGCCAGGCGACAGCCGCGGCTCGTTGGATATCGCAAATACAGGCTCCCATCTCTCAGGGCGAAATTTCGCCTTAAAAGTATCAAGCCCCTCAAAATTGTAGAATCTCCTTCCGTGAGCACGAATCCATGTGAGCAGGAGGCTCAGCCACACCGGATTTTTAAATGGTTCTATCTCAGATCTGTTTGATAGCGGCGAGAGTCCTAGAGTGGCATACTCACTTTGACCATTCGATAATGCCCTCATCGCCGCGTCGATCATCAATTCGACCGTGCCATTTGGCGAGTCGGGACTATGTACGTATTGTTCAAAAAGCCAACCGTTTCGCATCGGAACCGGTGAAAGCATCACAAATCCAACTACCGCCCCATCACGTTCGGCCACAAATACCCGCCGGTCGAATAACCGGCTGAGCGTTTCCGGCTCAACCATAAAGTGCATCGGTGGCAACCCCTTCGCTCTAAGCCAGTCGTGTAAACAGTTGAGCAACTCTGCGCTTGCAAATGCCTGTTCGGCTGACCATTCGGTAACTATTACATTTTTGTTGCATGCCCGGTTAAGCTGCTTCCGAAGCGATCTGTTTTCGGACACGCGTTCCGCCCAGTTCTGAGGGTTCCAGACCGGCTGAGCACCCAAAAGCACTTTGGCGTGTGTTGTCGAGTTTGTAAAAACCGACTCCAGCCTCGCTTCGGCGCAAAAATAGCAAACTCGCTTGTTATCGTGTGCCGCCTCGGTTTCAAATTCGGCAACAACCTCCTCCAAACGCTCAATCGTGCAAACCGGGGCACCGACGACGACCCAAGCTCGTCTAGTTGTGACATAGCCCGTAACGGCATCGTCCGACTCGGAAAACCATCGACGTATACCGGGATTGAGAATTTGATACGCCGTTGAATTCCAGCCGTGAGCCGAAACTATCTGACGAGTTCTCTCAACCGCAAGATTGTTTTGTTGAGAATCTTGTAGTTCCATTATATCCATGGTCCACGCACAAATTGAAAACGATCCCATTATCTCACGTCAGGTGCTTCGCATGAGCTTGCATACGTTTACATTCGGAGGACTACTTGCCCATGTCCGCGTAAAAAGTTTCTAACCTCCGTTTCACTTGTTATCATTATGCTGTATTCAATTCTTTTGACTGCAAATCTCTAATCATCGATGAAAAGAACCAGTTCCAAATTTAGGGCGTTTCAAAAAAGGCTAAAAACACATCGCCGACTTTGGATGCCGCAATGGCGGGTCTTCAAACTAATGCTGTTACGGCTATTTATGCAATTCATCCCAAATGAATCGCAACGGGTCTTTATCTTGACCTTGATTATCGGCGCATTGTGCGGCGGGACCGCCAGCCGTCGGTAGTCGAACGCGGCGACGGCAGGAAATTTCTCGCCATCATCACAATGACGGACATCATCCGCGTCCAAGCCGAAACCATCTCTGCCGTAGGTTCCCCGACCATCGACGGCGACATGCACCGCACCCTCACCGGCTGGGCGGAACAAGCCATTTAGTACCTGCTATAATTACGGCACTTGCAATGGAAAACATTTTGAAACACTTTCGTCTCAATGGCGAGAAAGAGGATCCGGAAACTGTAATTCAGAATATTGATAGCGGTGTTGAGTTTACGGGGACAAATCTTTGGATCCTCGTTTTCGCGATCTTTATTGCGTCGCTCGGGTTGAACGTCAATTCCACCGCTGTCGTTATCGGAGCAATGTTGGTTTCACCGTTAATGGGGCCAATCATGGGCCTCGGCATGGGAATGGCGATCAATGACCTCGCTCTGTTACGCAAGTCACTTTACAATTACGCGTTTGCCCTGATCGTTGGCCTTACGACATCGACCATTTACTTTACGATGTCGCCTCTCCGTGATGCGTCATCAGAGATCCTTTCGCGCACATCACCAAATATTTATGATGTCCTGATCGCACTCTTTGGCGGATTTGCCGGCATCCTCGCTGTTTCAAGTAAGAAAAAGGCCAACGTAATACCCGGCGTTGCCATCGCGACTGCTCTTATGCCGCCGCTTTGCACCGCAGGATATGGGATCGCGAATTGGAATTTTACCTACTTTAGCGGTGCGATATATTTATTTGTCATTAATACAGTTTTTATTGCTCTCGCCACGCTGGTAACGGCCCGTTTCCTAAAATTCCCGTCAAAACACCTGTCCGATGAACATGACGAAGTGGTCTCTAAACGGGTCGTTTGGGTGGTAGTCATAATCACCATCCTGCCGAGTATCTATTTTGGGTATGATATTGTTCAGCAAAATCGTTTCCGGCAACAGGCCAACAAGTTTATAGATAGCGAGGCGATCTTTCCAAACGATTATCTCCTGAAGAAGAACATCGACGCCAAAGCAAAAACGATCCAGCTCACCTACGGCGGCGACCTGATCTCGGAAGCTGAGATCGACGCTTTGAAGAGGAAATTACCGCCGTACGGCCTCGAGAATATAAAACTCGAGATCCAGCAAGGGTTCGCTTATCTCAGAGACAGCGAAAGCAATAACGACACCAAGCAAGACACCGAGGCGAAAAAGCTAAGCGCGGCACTTAGCGAGCGGGAAACTCAGCTCCAGGAGTTGAAAAAGCGGGTGGATACGATCGATGGCCAGAGAGCTCTCAGCGATCAGGTCTTTGCCGAACTAAAAATTCAATACCCGCAAGTCTCGTCGGCGGTGATCCAACCGGCGGCCACCCATGACGAAACTGGTAGCCAGAATGTCTGGATCGCCGCAGTCAGATCGAAACAGCCGATCATAGATGCGGATCGAAAGAAGATCGAGGACTGGATAAAGGTTCGCGTCAAAACGGAGACTGTACTAACTTCGTTCCAAAATGATGTTTCTACCAAAGTTACTCAACCGAAAGAAAAGTAATGGAAACTCTGGTCTATTTATGACGATTTGTAGCGGTCTGGCCCAAAAAGCAGGGCTTTCGTATGGGTTAGGCCCAAATATATGAAGATATTCGATACATTTTCGATCCTGATCGTTTTAGCGGCTGCGTTTGCGTACATTAATCATCGCTTCATCAAACTGCCTTCAACGATAGGGCTGATGTTTCTATCGCTCCTGAGCTCGATCGTTTTGATCATCATTGGAACCATCTCGCCGTTCTTTCTCCACGAAGCCACCGCTGCTTTAGCCAACTTTGACTTTTCTGAACTCCTGATGGGTTCGATGTTGAGTTTTCTATTGTTTGCGGGCGCGATTCACATTAAGTTTTCCGAGCTCAAGAAAGTTCTTTGGTCCGTGACCCTCTATTCCACCTTTGGCGTGGTCATCGCGACATTTGTCATCGGTGGAGCGATGTTCTACCTGCTTCCGCTCTTTCACATCGACATGCCTTTCCTTCATTGCCTTTTGTTCGGTTCGTTGATAGCACCTACAGATCCGATCGGCGTCTTAGGCGTTTTGAAACAAGCAAAAGTACCAAAAGACCTTGAAATGAAGATAACAGGCGAGTCGCTGTTCAATGACGGTGTCGGAGTGGTCGTTTTCCTGACCATCCTTGAGATCGCACAAAAGCCTGTTCCCCCGACATTCTTCGAAGTATCAACGCTTTTTATCCAGGAAGCGATCGGCGGACTCTTATTCGGTCTTTTGATCGGCTATGTCGGATATTTGCTGATGAGAAGTATCGACAATTACTCCGTCGAGATACTTCTGACACTCGCGATGGTAATGGGCGGTTATACTCTTGCACACTATCTTCACGTTTCCGGTCCGTTGGCTATGGTCGTCGCCGGGATCATCGTCGGTAATCAGGGCAAGAAGCACGCCATGTCGGAGATCACAGAAGAATATATCGACAAGTTTTGGGAACTTATCGACGAGGTCTTGAACGCCTTACTCTTCGTCATAATCGGACTTGAGCTCCTGGTGATCAAATTCACCTCGAGCTTCATCGTTCTGGGCCTGATCGCCATTCCGGTAGTTTTGCTGACACGCTATATTTCGATCTTTCTGCCTTCGCAGATCATTCGGCTAAAGGTGGAAGTAAAACATCACACGATACTGATGCTCGTCTGGGGCGGTCTGCGAGGCGGCATCTCCATCGCTCTTGCCTTGTCCTTAAGGCCAGAATTCGGCAAAGACCTCTGGGTTGCATTGACTTATTTCGTGGTCGCTTTCTCGATTTTAGTACAGGGTTTGACCGTCGGCAGACTCGCAAAACACCTAACCGCAGCCGAGCCCAAGTAATAGACAACAAACTAATTCGGCAGCTTCGGCTGGAGCGTTTCCAGCGGCGAGTACGATTGTACAGAAGAACAAAGATGCTGGGATCGATTCCCCGACCGCGCTTGTCGCGGGATACGTCGTAAAGGGAGCCTTTCAAGCGTCTCGCACCCAAATCCATTTTAAAACCAAAGGCATGGCCGATCACCGGCTGGTGACTAGAGTAACAATACAAGCGGGCCCGTTGCTCTTTACAATAGCCGGAACCGGGATCAAAGAAGTAATTGCAGACTTGAGCAAGCGGCAATAGTAATCCCGGTTGCGAATGCTGTAATCGTTTAAGGATCCCGCGAGGTGCTTTCTCAGTTCCTTCTCAATCTATACGGGGCTTCGAAGGCATCTTTTTGTTATCGAACCTGTCACGTCAATAAGAAGTTGGGTGATTTAAGGTTTCCGCACTCATTGTCTCCCATGGCCTTCGCGGAATTCTTAATTCATTGCGTTAATGAAACGATACGGCGGGACCTCGGCGAAGAGCTTGGATTTCTGGTCATATTTGATGACGCTCTGCAAAAATAATGGAAATCGTCGATAGACGTGATTAGCGGGTGTCCTTATCGTGGAGTTTTGTCTAAGGGTAAAAAGGAAAGCGAATTTCCGCAGCTTACGGATGAAGAGATCGATGAAATCGAAGCGACGATTTGCGAGATCTCCGGAAGTGCTGAAAGTTTTCAAGCGAAACTGCTCTAGTCGAGCCCTTTTGTTTGAAAATGGCTCCATCGATATCGTGATCCATCAAATCTCATAAGACCCCACGAGTGATGTATTAGTTTGCTTTCAGCGAATAAGATACTAAGTATGGTATATTAGCTACTCATTCCCTTGTGTATCCGGGTCCATGGATTTCGACAATAACGTAGTCTGTTGGCAAAAGAACTAAGTGTTATGATATGGTGTGAAATGTTGGTTTTTGCTACGAAGATTGACAAGCTAAGACAGAGAAAGTTGGTTGCAGGTTGGTTGCACTTTCCTGGATCAAGGCGAATCATGGAGAATCAGGCAGAGAGTGTAAAGTGTTGATTTTAGGATGTTTTGATTGATTTTGACAAAGTACGAAAAGCCCCTTGTGTCGCTTGGGGTGCGAGAGGTCGCTGGTTCAAATCCAGTCGTCCCGACCAAAATAAAACTCCCGGTTCAATTATGAACCGGGAGTTTTTCCATTTCGCTACATTTGTTAGCTTACAGCTATTCGGGTTTGACCGTGAGGTAGATCGTCTGTCCTCGACGGATTATCAGCAAGAGGACGGGTTTGCTCTCCGCTGAACCCAGTGCTGATTTAACATCTGCTACTGAATTTACCGGTTTTTGATTTAACTCAAGGATAACGTCACCGCGATCAATCCCGGCTTCGGCCGCCGGGCCGTTCGGATCGACTTCCGTCACAGCAACACCTTCGGAATCGGAATCGAGTCCGAGTTGTTTAGCGATCTGCGGCGTTACTGGTTGCAAACTTAAACCAAGTTTGCCGCTCTGATTTGCCGGTCCGGAATTATCCTCTTCGCCTTCCTGATTTGTTCCTAATTTCTTTGACTCACCATTGTCGAACTCATCCAAATTTGCTGTAAGTTCTAATTCTTTACCATCACGAACGACCGTGATTTGTATATCGGTTCCGGGCAGTGTTCCCGCGACCTTATTTCGTAGAACATTACTGGTCTCTATCTTTTCGCCATTGATAGCGATGATGATGTCACGACGTTTGATCCCGGCTTTTTCAGCTGCTTCCGGGTTTAACACCGCTAACGAGAATACCGCTTCTGTCTTTTAGTTCTAATGCCTGAGCAGTGTCCTCGGTAATGTCCTGAATATTTATTCCCAGCATGCCGCGTCGGACCTTGCCGTCCTTTATCAGCTGTTCCATCACAGACTTAGCCATGTTTGACGGAATCGAGAAGGCGATGCCGATGTTTCCGCCGCCTGAGCCTCCAGATAGAATTTGCGAATTTATGCCTATCAGTTCGCCGTTAAGGTTTACAAGAGCTCCGCCGGAATTGCCTTTATTTATCGGTGCATCGGTTTGCAGAAAATCTTCGTAGCTGCCGTCACTAAGACCGGTCCGACGGCCCTTTGCAGAGATGATTCCGGCAGTTACGGTCTGGCCGATTCCGAGCGGATTGCCGATCGCGAGAACGATGTCGCCAACGCGAACATTGTCGGAATTGCCAAGATTGAGAAAGGGAAGATTTGTTGCTTCTATCTTTAATACTGCGAGATCGCTAGGCTGATCGGTGCCGACGATCTTGGCCTCGTAGGTTTTGTTGTCGCTCATGGCGACAGTGATCTTATCGGAGCCTTCTACGACGTGATAGTTTGTCAGGATCGTGCCGCCCGCATCAACAACGACTCCGGAGCCGAGGCCGTGCTGTATCTGAGGACGCTGATTTTGTCTGGGCATTGGAATCTGGAATTGTTTAAAGAAATCGTCTCCGCCGGGAAACTCAGTTCTCGGCGACGCTTTTTCTTTATGATCGGCCTCGATGCGAACGACCGCGGGCGAAGTTTTCTCAACAACGTCAGCGTATGACGTCCGCATTCCTTCCACCACGACTGGTGCAGACTGGACCGGCTGTTGATTGGCAACAGGTAGTTCTTGGCCACCAGCCAAAAGATTGGTTTTGCATCCCGAAGCGAATGCAGCGGATGCGATGGATCCAATTACAAATAATTTCTTAATATTCATCGAATTATACTCCAAATAAAGAATGCCATTTTTCAATATTACGCTTTATTTTATATGCTTCAAGCAACTGTGTACTACGAATCATCTAAAAGGATTGTTCGGAAAATAAATGTACGAAAGACTGAGCAAATTTCGGTTACGTCGAGACTTTTGGCGTCTGATTGTTGAAGATGTAGGCGAGAGATTTATATACCAGCTTTGAACATAGAAATGCCGGAGCGTCGTAATTTTCAAAGTAAGAGTACTCGACGAGGTCCATGCCCACAACTCTTTTCTTTTCAGCGAGTTTGCGGATCAGGGTTAAAGTTTCGTACCAGCCTAATCCACCGGGTTCCGGCGTGCCGGTCGTGGGCATTATGCTCGGGTCGAGACCGTCAATATCGATGGTTAGATATACATTGTCGGTAAGGGAATCGACCGCTTCATCGATCCAGTCTGTTTTTCCAGCAATGTCCCGCTCCAAAATATTCGTGTAGGCAGATCTTCTTTCAGTGAGCGAGCTTCGTCACCAGAGATCGAACGTATGCCAACCTGGACCGCTGGGATACGCAGATCTTTTACTACGCGGGCCATGATGGATGCGTGAGAGTGAGGTGTTCCGTCGTATGCGTCGCGAAGATCTGCGTGGGCGTCGATCTGCAGAACGCTCATGTTTTCGTATTTCTCGTTATGGGCTTTGATGATCGGGGCGGACACCGAATGTTCGCCGCCGATCATGCAAAGAAATTTATCTGTTTTAGAACGTTCGTTGTGTAGTCATAAAGACCAGACATCATCTCTTCCGGCGTTTCACGCGGAGTGAATTCTGGCAGCGTGTGGATCCCGATCTTATAAACTTCCGAATCGGTTTCCTCTTCGTAGAGCTCCATATTGCGCGAGGCGTCTACTATTGCCATCGCTCCAGCTCCAGTACCTGTGCCATATGAAACTGTTCCCTCGTACGAAACGGGAAGAACCAAAACACGCAGAATCAAATGAGGAATATTGCTCCTCGTCGATCCCGCCAAAATTCATTGGTAATTCTTCAGATTCAGACATGTCTTTAATGATGTAATTCAAAATGCAAAATGCACAATGATAAAACCTCATTCATTGTGCATTTTGCATTGTACGTTTTGTCTTTTAAGGTACGTCAATGTTCATATCTTTGCCCGAAAAGCTGAACGTCGGACGTTTACGGCCTTTCATAAACTTAGCGGCTGTTTGCGAAAGAGCCGTAATGATCATTGGCAATGCGATAGACGGATCACACGTTACGTTCGCGGTGGTTGCACCTCGAACCAGCTTTCCAAAAGCCGAAGTATGGCTGCCACCGAATGATGGCATACGAGCATCAAGCGTCGCGGAGTCCGTTGCGATCGAGATTGCGTATTTATGACCGCGAGGATTGGTTCGCGTAATGTAAGACGAAATTTCGGCGACATTAAGCATGTTGTGGCTTTGCGTGCTGCCGAGAGATATGAGAGCCGAGTGCCGCGTTTTATGCGCGATCTGCATCAACTCCATCGAATCCTGAGTCGTATCGAACGCGATCTGGATCTTCTTTTCAAATTTTGCCCGCGCTATGCCGATCGCGATCTCGGAACCTGGAAGGTCAGGACAAAAAACGGGAATACGTGACTTAAATGCCGAAGTCAAAATACCGTCTTCGTGTGCGATCTCAGACAGTTCGCGGCCCATCAAGTGTAGGAATTCACGGATCGAATAGGAACGGCTTAGTTCAAGCTGATTGATGACGCTGCCAATCCACTCGTCTGCTTCCTGATATTCTTCGCGATTAGCGATCACGTCGCCGACTCGTCGTATGTCGGCTGCTTCCAGATCCTCGTCACTCATGTTCGGGTGGGCCTGATAATGGCTGCGTCCGAGGATCTCGTGAATGTCGTTGTACAGCACTGTGCCGGACATCACTATTACATCTACGAATCGATTCTTAATTACATATGCAATAAGACGTCTCATGCCGGATGTGATCAGATTGCCGGAACCGCAAAGATAGATCGTCGAGTTGTCGTCGAGCATATCCAACCATATACGATGTGCTTCGGCAAGCTGTTTTGCACCGAAACCCGCACCTTCCATTTTTTCGAGAAGCCCTGCTACTGAACGGTCACGATCGATAGGCACCGGACGCGTTGGAACAGACAGGAATTTCGAAGACTTTGTTTTCTTTTTGAGCTACCATAATTTTCTTCTATATATATTTAATATTTCGTCGGCATAAGGAGACCTGCTGCCAACTGCTTACTTTTTCTTTCCATTCGGAGTCAGGTATGTATAACTTTCAACCTGGTCCTCGTAAAATTTATGATCTTGCTGCCTTCACTATTTGAAAGGCGGCCTTCCTTGATCCTTTGTAAAACCGATTTGCGAAAAGTGTCGTTCAATTGGCCCGGATCAAATCTAACGGAACCAACTGCATCGCCTAGTGTCGCGCCGTAAATCACTTTTTTAATGATGTAGCCGTCCTCGCCGATAAACACGTGAGCCTCGTGCGGAACACCGAAAAGGTTGTGGTTGTTTCCCATAACCTCCTGATAGGCGCCGACGAGCATCATCGCAAGGTAATAACTTTCCCCTTTAGTAAGCTTGTGCAATTCGAGCACCGGCTTAATATCGTGCAGATCGACGAATTTATCCACTATACCGTCGGAATCACAGGTTATATCACATAGCGTAGCATATTCTGTGGGCTTTTTGTTGAGTTTATGTATCGGGATGATCGGAAATAATTGTTCAAGAGCCCAATTGTCCGGCATTGACCGAAAAACTGAGAAATTTGCAAGGTATTTTGCACACATCAAACGCCGCAATTCATCAAATTCTTCGGCAACATACTTCTTTAGCTGAGCGAATTGGTCCGCTTTTTTCACAGATGTCCCAAAACAGGACCTCGCCTTTGCCCTTTGCCTCAAGCGATATGAGGCCGAGATTGAACATCGTGAAAAGTTCATCGCGGTTTTCGAGCGCGTCGTGATAATACTCGCGATAGTTCTTTCCGTTGATCGTTTCACGCAGGTCAAAAAGCTCACGAACGATCTGAGGATCATCTTTCTCAAACGTCATCGCAGTATGGCTTTCGACTACCGTTTCGATCTCGTCCTGGATGTTGGTTACCAATATCGCGTGATATGCCGATAAATATCGCCCGGATTCCTGGATGATCGTCGGGTGTGCGACATTCTCATCGTCGCAGACAGTTTTGATCACATAGATCACATCGTTTGCAAACTCGCGGGCGTTGTAATTTGCTGATGATTCAAAGGATGTTCGCGAACCATCGTAATCAACCGCCATTCCGCCGCCGACGTCGAGATACTCGATCTGGTATCTTCATTTTTACGATCTTGGCATAGGTGCGGGCGGCCTCTTTCATCGCGTTCTTGATACGCTTGATGTCGGTAAGCTGTGAGCCGATATGAAAGTGCAGCAGCCGAAGCATATCAATTCGTCCGGCTTCCTGCAGACGTCGAATGACCTCAAGAATTTCCGTCGTCGTCAGGCCGAACTTGGCCGCTTCGCCGCCGCTTTTTTCCCATTTTCCTGAGCCTTTTGAATAAAGTTTTACACGGACTCCGATCATCGGAATATCGGCATCCGGATTTTCTTTTTTAGTTTCCTCGACGATCGCTAGCGTGTGATCGAGCTCGCTCAATTTTTCGATAACAATGACAACATTCTTGCCCGCCGAAGCTCCGGCAAAAGCAAGCTGGATAAACTCTCTGTCCTTAAAACCATTGAGGACAAGCAAGCTGTCTTTTGCCTGTTCCACGCCAAGAGCGGCGTAAAGTTCTGCCTTGAGCCTGCCTCAAGGCCAAAGCCGTATCGAGAACCTTCGCGCAGATATTCCTCGATCACGGCACGGTTGGAATTGACTTTCATCGGGAAGACGCATAGATGGCCGCCCTCATATTCAAATTCTTTTATCGATTTGCGGAAGGCTGTTTGCAGCTTTCGTATCTGTCCGAAGATGAGTTGGGGAAAACGGAGTAGGATCGGCGTGTTGACGCCGCGTTTGCTGAGATCGTCAATGATCTCTTTTACGTCGGCGGTGAAATTTTCGTTTTCCGGCGCACGAACTATCAGGTTGCCCTTTCGATTTACACCAAAGTAATCGGCACCCCAATTATCGATGCCGTATGTTTCGATTGTTTGATCTATTACCGCTCAAGTTCTAATCGCTCCTCACCAACAATAAAGGAAAAGCTAATAGCGTAATAAAAATCCGCTAAAAAACAAACACCTTTCTCGGATAAACCCGGACTTTCTTTAAAAACAGCCCAAATTGGCTTTGGCATAGCCGTTGCTAATACAAAGAGACAGCAGTCCGGAATATACCGGAATATTTGAAAAACCTTGAAGTTAACTAAATCCGGTCTAAAAAGATGCCGGATCTTGTCAAGGTAAAGTGCCAAAAAATGTCACATTAGTGAGATTTGAATAAAGAAATACAGAGGTTTAAGAGTAATGAAAAAATCAAGTGAGCAAGGATTTTCTTTAATTGAGCTGTTGATAGTAGTCGTGATCATCGGAATTGTAGCGGCGTTGGCAGTTCCTTTTCTTCAAAAGGCTGTGCGTGCGTCAGAAAACGGCAACACTTTTGCCTCCATGCGAACCATCTCTTCTACCCAGGTTGGCTTCTTTCAAAGAACCGGCCGGTTTGGCCGTCTTACTGAGATAAACAGTCTGCTTGGAAATGGCTTAGGCACACCATCAGGAAATGATCTTGTCCGAGGAAAGTTTCTCTTCACATTGGAGGAGACGGCGGATACGCAATTGAGGGATAGATATACGATCGTTGCTACCCGGCAGGTTACAGGTGAAGGCCAAGTTTACCAATATAGGATCACACAGTCCGGTGTGATAGAACAACTCCAGCCCTAATAATTCTTCCCTACCCATCCTCCTCCTTAAATTTCCATCCCCCGGAAAGGTGAACCACCATGAATGTCTTCGAAGACCTTATTGTCGAACTGAAAGAAGAGAACCTGCTTGAAAATACGGTAATCGACGCCGCACAAAAGAAAAAAGCCGCTACAGGTATTCCGGAAGCCGCAAAAGTCCCTGACAAGGACGACGGGCAGCCGGAATTTGCGGCGCTCGATGATGAGATAGCGGAGTTGGACTCCGAATTTTCAAATATCGAATCAGATATAGGCTCCGAAGCAGAGATAGTTCTCATGGAGACCGCAGAGGAATTTCAGGCTGCGGCAAAAACGAAGCATGCCAAACCCAAAAGAATCCGGCACGGCAAGGAGTTTTTTAAGAAGCGTGCAGTTGCTGAAGTTTCGAGCCATCAGATGGTCGAACATATTTTGACCGGCGTCGAGCGCGAATACATGAAGATCGTCCCGAAGACCTTCGACGATTTTAATGCCAAGAAGGCTCTAAATAATTTCCTGAACATTTCCGAAAACTCAAATTCCGAACAGCATAAGGCTGCTGAATTTGCTCTGATGCAGGAGACAGAGGCGTGGGGATTGGCACTGATCGAACGTGATAGTCATATATCGGTTGCAAGTATTCGTCAATATTGCGAAAATTCACGTCCGGCACTCAGTTCACAGGCGATACTGGCCCTCGCCCGATTTTATCGAAATGCTCCTTATTCGGAAACGGTGCGATCGAAGTTTGATTTTGTTATAACGCGCCTCTTTTCAAGGCCGATCAGTCAGGACAAACGGGCATGCCTTTTTGGCCGCGAGGAAATACTTAGCCATATCAACACGCTGTACAGCGACTGGTCGAGTGTGCCGCTGTATGACGCGGAACATGACGAGTCAAAGATCATGTTGACCGGTTTGAGCTTTGACGATCTTGCGAACGAAGCCGAAGGAGCAACGCTTTTTGACCAGCTTATCGAAAGCGACTTTTTCGGTCGGCTGCGACTCTTCAAAGAGAGTATAAACGAACTATTTTACGAGCCATCAGTAATTGCCGCTGCTATCGAAAGTAATATTCGCATCGGCAATGCCTACGTCGGCCTGATCATTCGCGAACGCCAAAAGATGGATGCGGAAAGCATTCAGATCAAGTATGGCGATTTCAACGATCCGTCTGTTTCAGATGCTGCAGGCCGATCGCTAGACCTGGTTGAACTTTTGCATGGGTTAACCGACGAGGTTATCAACGAGGAACCCGCAGCCGATGAGATCGACAACGCGATCGAACCTGAAACACATACTCCGGAACAAACAAAAGCGGAAACTAAGCCTGCGGGAGAATCGTCTTTCGTTGGCAATCTGATCGACAATGTTCGCAATGTCAATCGATGGCTGCTCGGTGTTGGTTTTGTGCTCATACTTGTTGCCGGAGGCCTATATGTGTGGTCAAGCACCATTGACGAGGAGAAGGCTTCGACGGCAGGTGTTGCAGTTGTTGATCTTGGTGATTCGATTCTGGGTGAGCACATCAAGAGCGGGAAGATCGCCGGCGACACATTCTACGGGTTGATGCTGCCATCATGGGATAATCTGACAAAAGAAAAACGTGAAGAATATCTGCAAAAGGTATACCAACTCGGAAACGAAAAAGGCTACAAGCAGGTAAATCTGACCACCAAGGATGGCAAACCAGCTGGTTTTGCATCCTCAACACGGATGGACGTCAAAATGCCTTAAGCTAATTTCATTCTACGATCGGAAATGGCTACGTCTCATGTGACGCGGCCATTTTTCCATTTACTGTCTCCTCACATCAGAGATTTAGTTGTGAATAAGTATGAGTTTCAGGTTATCTAATCGAAATGATTTTTGGTGAATAGCTTCGGATTTAGGGATTTAACTAAAAATTAAGACTAAAAAGCTTTTTATTATTACTAAAAACAAGGTTTAAGTAGATTTATGAGCAAAATCCCGTTGACCTTATCGGGTGTTCCGTATTAGAATTATCACCATTGTTCTTTAAATTGCTCTAGAGATCAAAAAGCATTCCTTAAGGAGATATCTATGTCGTCGTTTACCGTTAAGAGTGTCGTTACACCCTTTGTATTCATATTAAATTCACTGAAAAGTTCTTTTTCAAAGGGATCTTCCCCTGCAAAAAACTTTGGACTTCTGGCTATTATTTTTGCAATGCTGCTAAGTGTTTCAGCTTACGGTGCCAGTTCTCGTCTAGGGTTTTTAGACTCGACAGCACAGTTTTTCGGATTGCAGAGTAGTGTCGCACCGATTTTTTCCGGTGCACAATCTGCGATACCTGCGAATACAATTACGATTACCACTCGCTCTGCCGGATCGGCTCTCGCGGGTAATACTGTAGCGGTATCGCTTCCGGTTATTAACGCGACACCGGGGCCGATCTCTATTCCGATCACAGTGGGTGATGTGACAGGATTAGGAGTTATCTCATATGACCTCCAGATGGATTTCAACCCTGCGGTTTTGACGCCTGCTGTTGCACCTGTCACAACGACGGGAACACTCAGCTCTTCAATGTCTATAACGCCGAACACGTCGAATGCGGGACACATTATCATCTCGGCATTTCAGGGAGCTTCGGTGATTGGTTCCGGGAACACTGCTTATCCTCAACTTCAATGTTGTGGGTACGCCGGGACAATCGAGCAATCTTGTTTTCAATGACTATACTAATCCGTCCGGCGGATTCCATCCCGGGTTTATGTTCAACGAAGGCGATCCGGTCGCAGTGCCTTCAAGCGGAAGCGTGACTATACCTGGCGGCTCGACTCCAACAAATACGGCGACAAATACTCCGACAGCGGCTAACACGGCAACGTTTACACCGACGCCGACGGACACGCCGACAGCGACATCGACATCGACAGCAACGCCTACTTCGACTGCGACATTTACACCTTCAAATACGGCTACGAATACGCCTTCGAACACAGCGACGAATACGCCAACAAACACTCCTGTATTTACGGCAACATCAACTAACACGCCAACAAACACTCCTGTGTTTACGGCAACGTCAACGAACACGCCGACTAATACGCCGGCAAATACGGCAACCAATACAGCGACTAGCACGGCTACTCCAACAGCAGCGGGTACGCCTAGCGGAGTGCCAGTGTCGTTGCCAAACATAAGTGCAACGCCCGGCCTCGTTATTATTCCTATAACTGTTGGAGATCTGACAGGGTTGGGAGTTATCTCGTATGACATGCAAATCTCGTTTGACCCGACAGTTATGACGCCGGCCTCACCGCCCACGGATACCGTCGGAACGCTGAGCAGTGCAATGTCGATAACTCCGAACTCGGCCAATGCCGGACACCTGATCGTTTCTGCATTCCAAGGAGCGTCATTGATAGGCTCGGGAACGCTCATCAATCTTCGATTTAATGTAATTGGAACTCCGGGACAGTCGACCTCTCTTGTATTTGAGGATTACACGAATCCGACTGGCGGCTTCCATCCAGGATTCATGTTTAATGAAGGCGATCCGCAGGCCGCTTTGACAAACGGAAGCGTAACAATTCCGGGCGGAGCGACCCCGACAAATACCGCAACAAATACGCCGACAGCGGCTAACACAGCAACGTTTACGCCGACGCCGACAGAAACGGCGACTGCAACTTCAACGGCGACCAATACGCCAACTAACACACCTGTGTTTACGGCGACTTCGACGAATACGCCGACAGAAACGGCTACGTCAACTAACACGCCGACAGAAACGGCTACGTCAACTAACACGCCGACTAACACTCCGGCAAATACGGCAACCAACACCGCGACGAGCACGGCAACAGCAACGTTTACCGCGACGCCCGCAGGAACTCCGAGTGGAGTATTGGTGTCGTTGCCGAACGTAATTGCGACACCAGGTGTGGTGATCATCCCGATAACGGTCGGAGACCTGACAGGTTTGGGAGTGATCTCTTATGACACGCAAATCTCCTTTGACCCGACAGTTGTGACGCCAGCCTCACCGCCAACGGATGTGGCCGGAACACTAAGTTCTGCGATGTCGATCACACCGAACGCATCGAATCCGGGACACCTTATTATCTCTGCATTCCAGGGAGGAGCATTGATAGGGTCCGGAACACTGATAAATCTAAGGTTTAATGTGATCGGAACACCGGGACAGTCTACAAACTTGGCGTTTGAGGATTACACGAACCCAACGGGCGGCTTCCATCCTGGCTTTATGTTCAATGAAGGCGATCCGGCTGCATCAACAACGAACGGTAGTGTAACCATACCGGCCGGAACAGCTACACCTACAGAAACGGCTACGGCAACGAACACAGCGACGCCGGCAAATACGGCAACGTTTACACCGACGCCGACAAACACAGCTACGTCAACTTCGACCGCCACGTTTACGCCAACACCGACGGCGACAAATACGGCTACAAATACGCCAACAAACACCCCTGTGTTTACGGCGACATCAACTAATACGCCAACGGCATCTGCCACGGCAACATTTACACCGACAAATACTGCGACCTCGACAAATACGCCATCGGCGACTGCCACGGCAACATTTACACCGACGGCAACAGCTACGGCGACATTTACACCGACGTTTACGCCGACTCGGACTAACACTCCGACGCCAACGTCGACCGCCACATTTACACCGACGTCAACAGCTACGGCAACGAATACTGCGACGGCAACTGCTACATCGACACCTTCGGTAAATCCGGTGACTGTCAGCTTGCCGAACGTAAGTGGAGCAACAGGTAGTTTGATCGTGGTGCCTATTACGGCAGGTGATACAACGGGCAGAGGAATTATTTCCTACGATATGCAGGTGACGTTCAATCCGGCGATACTTCAGCCTGCCGGTGGAACTGCCTGTACAGCTAATGCCTGTTTCGATCAGGTCGGAACGCTGAGCAGTGCGATGTCGATCACGCCAAATACCTCGAATCCGGGACACTTTATCATCTCGGCATTCCAGGCAGCGAGCCTCACCGGTTCCGGTACATTGTTGAACCTGAGGTTCAACATTGTCGGCACTGCGGGACAATCGACAACGCTTGTGTTTGAGGATTACACCAGCCCGACACCGACATTCCATCCTGGATTTGTCTGGAACGAAGGTGATCCACCGGCAGCGACGACGAATGGCAGTGTTACGGTAAGCGGAGGCACGGGAACACCGACCTTTACACCAACGTTTACTCCAACAAACACACCGACGAATACACCGACATCGACGGCTACGAACACGGCAACGAGTACGCCGACAAGCACCACGACGGGAACAGGTACTCCGACGAATACTGCGACGGCAACAAACACGGCGACTGCTACAGCCACTGCCACCGCGACCTCTACGCCTGGCGGAACTCCTGTGGTCGCATTTAGCTCGACGACGTATGTCGAAGACGAATCGCAGACGGCGCTTATTGCGATAAACCGTACGGGTAATCTGGCCGGTACGACCGTAGTGAACTTTGCTACGTCGAACGGCACAGCAACGGGCGGTGCTGCATGTACATCAGGTGTTGATTACATCAGCGTTTCGCAGTCAGTGACCTTCGCTCCAGGCGAAACAACTCAGGGTGTCAACGTAGTGATATGTGGCGATACTCTGGTCGAACCGACACAAACCGTCAATCTCACATTGACCGGTGCAAATGTCGGAACGCCTAGTGCGGCTGTTCTAAGCATTAACGACACGGCAAACGCATTCCGTGCAGCCGGAGCCATTTGCACAACGCTTGGTTCGCCGGCTTCACCGTATCCGTCAACCATTACGGTTGCGGGCGGACCGGTACAGATCGGAGCACTTCGTGTATCGCTTTATGATGTGGCACATCAGATACCGGATCACATGGACTTCCTGCTTGTCGGCCCGACGGGACGACAGATGATCCTGCAGGCTGATGCCGGAGGCAATCTGGAATTGGTTAACCCTGTTACTTTGACGTTCTCAGACGCTGCCGGTCAGGTACTGCCAAATTCGGGAGCCCTGACGACCGGAGTATTCGAACCAACAAGCTGGGAGGCTGGACAGCCGAACTTCGCAGCACCTGCACCTGCCGGGCCGTATAACGAACCGGGCAGCACTGTAGGCGGAACGGACACTCAGACGTTGAATGGTAACTTCAGATTTACCAATGCTAACGGTGTCTGGAGCCTGTACATGCGTGACGATGCCGGGTTGTTCGTCTCACCTGCTAACATCACAGGTTGTGTGAACGGCGGTTGGGGTATCGAATTCCTGACATCCACAGCAGCAGCTAATGCTTCTGTTTCAGGACGAGTGATGACCGCTGACGGTGCCGGCATACGCAATGCGAAGGTCGTTATTACAGGCAACTCGCTCGCAGAGCCGCGTATCACGTCAACAGGTTCATTCGGATACTTCTCGATCGAAGGCCTCGCGGTAGGCGAAACTTATGTTGTAACGGTGAACTCACAGCGTTACACATTCTCGACGCCTAGCCAGGTACTCAGCCTCTTTGACAATGTCTCAGATGTTGACTTCATCGCTAATCCGCAGGAATAGTGAATCAGAAAAATTGCTTGGTTATTCTTAGCTGAGTGAATTAAGAAAAGCGGCTGTCATGAATTTTCAGGACAGCCGCTTTGTTTTAGCCAACGCTCAAGAGGAATGTCCGCTTATGGCTCACGGCCTAAAAAAAGATCTTGCCTTTGAATGCAGAATATGATATGATCTTGCATCTATGAAACGCTCTTTTTGGCACTCTTGTGTCTAAAAAGGTTCGCGGCCTGAGTGTAAGACAACGTCTTATCATTTTTTCAAAAGTGGTGGAATATGCTGGAAAAATGACTGTAACTGTTGAAAATAAACAAGTTCTGCGTTCCAATAAAGAGTCGAACGGGGCTGGAACGGTGTGGAATGGTGGACGACTGAAAATGAGATAAAGCATTGTGCAGCAATGAGTTGCAGAGTGTCGGCGAATTTGACGTTCCACTGATAAGCAATATTGAAACGCGACACTTGGTGAAACTTTATTGGCCGATCTACTGTATTATTTGAACAAATATTATGAAAATCAGGACACTCATTCATTACGCAGTTATTGTTTTACTACTTCAATCATTTATCCTGCCGCTGAATTTATTTGCGCAGGACAAGTCCCAAGCCGACATATATGCGGCTATTCGCAAGGAAGCGAATGAAAACTCAAGGATAATGAACACGCTTCATTATTTCAGCGACGTTTACGGGCCGCGGCTAACGGGCAGCCCAAATTACACCAACGCCGCAAAATGGGCGATGCGTGAAATGCTGTCGTGGGGATTTGATAACGCTGCTCTTGAGCCGTTTGAGTTCGGACATCCGGGCTGGGTCAATGAGCGTAATACAGGCCTAATGATCTCCCCGGTGCAGGATACACTCGTATACGAAGTTCTGGCATGGACGCCTTCGACAAAAGGCGTTGTAGTTGCGGACGGTGTCAGTCTTGTTATTCCGACATTTCCGTCGGCAGAAAATCCTCAGGTTATTCAAATGCCGACGCAGGCAGAATTGACTGCGTATTTTGATAGCGTAAAAGCTGACGTGAACGGCAAGATCGTCCTTGTCGGCAAACCCACGTTTATAGACCAGTCAAAAGAACCGACACCTAAGCGCATTTCCGAAGAAACGATGAGATGTCGAATGGACCCGACTAAAAAACCCGGTGAATGCGGTCCCGGACCTTTTCCCGGCGGTGGAAATAATGCTCAGCCTACGCCGAGGCCGAACGCTTTGAAGGGCGAGCAAGTGAGCGAACAGCTAGACAGATTTCTTCTCGAAAACAACGTCGCGGTCCGCATTAACCAATCACAGCTTGATCGCGGAGCCGTACGAGCTTTTAACAACCAGACTTTCGATATTACAAAAGTGGTTCCCACCGTCGTGATGCGTAACGAGGATTTCGGCAGAATCTATCGTTTGCTTGCCAATAAGACCAAGGTAAAGCTTGAATTCGATCTCCGCAGCCGTATAGTGCCTGACGGTGTGACAAGCTATAACGTCATCGGTGAGATCAATGGATCGGACAAAAAAGACGAGGTCGTCATGCTCGGCGGACATCTTGATTCATGGCACTCCGCAACGGGAGCAACTGACAACGCTATCGGCTGCGCGACTATGATGGAAGCGGCGCGTATCTTAAAAGCGATAGGCGTAAAACCGCGACGCACGATCCGTGTTGCCTGCTGGGGCGGCGAAGAACAAGGCCTGATCGGTTCGCAGGCTTACGTCAAGCGGCACTTTGGTTCGGTGGAAAATCCGACCCCTGAATTTAACAAATTCAATGGATACTTCAATATTGACTCCGGCACAGGGCGAGCTCGAGGCCTTAGCATCTTTGGCCCACCTGAGGCTGCTACGGTACTTCGCGAAGCTCTTGCTCCATTTTCAGATCTCGGTTTTGCGGGTGTTGTGAGTATCAAAAGCAGGGGATTGGGCGGGACGGACAGCACGTCGTTCAACAACGCAGGACTGCCGGGAATCGGTACTACGCAGGACCCGATCGAATACTTCGGCGTGACATGGCACACTAACCTCGACACTTATGAACGCATAATCGAGAGTGATGCAAAATCGTCGGCGATCATATTTGCCGCCGCAGTCTATACGCTGGCGATGCGTGATGAGATGCTGCCTCGTTTCAAAGCGGGTGAGATGCCGGCTCTTACGACGCCTTCTCCGTCAGCAACGCCGGTTATGTCGCCGTCACCAAGCGTAACGAAGTAGTACTGTTTTAAAAAACTCTGCGTTCTTTGCGACCTTGCGGGAAATTTTCTCCCCAGAGCCACAAAGGACGCAGAGAAAGAGAGGAGTTTTGATTTTAAGCTCCTAAAGGTTTTTTAGTTATGCTCAACCCGATTTTGGGACAGATATCATTGAGGACACACTCGCCGCATTTCGGGCGACGGGCGATGCAAACTTGTCGTCCGTGATGGATCATCCAATGCGGAAACATCACCCAATGTTTTTTGGGGATTAGTTGTTGGAGATCGTTCTCGATCTTTTCAGGAGTTTTATTTTTTGTGAGTCCCAAAAGCTGCGAGATACGCGAGACGTGAGTGTCAACCACGACTCCCGATGCAATGCCGAATGCGTTGCCCATAACAACATTCGCAGTTTTGCGGGCGACGCCGCCTAACGAGAGAAGGTCGTCCATCGTTCTCGGCACTTCACCATTGTAGTGATTGATCAGCCGTTCACATGCTGCCTGAATATTCTTCGACTTATTGCGAAAGAAACCTGTTGAATGTATATCTCTCTCGAGCTCGGTCTGTGGAACCTTTAAATAATCTGCGGGGCTTCGATACTTGCGAAACAGATCGGCCGTGACGATATTTACACGAGCGTCGGTACACTGAGCTGAAAGAATCGTCGCGATCAACAGCTCGAACGGCGATGTGTGATTCAAAGCGCAATGTGCATCGGGATAAGCCTTTTTCAGCCGTTTTATTATCTCGTTAGCGCGAGCCTTTTTATCGGTGATCATTGTGGTAAGATTTAACCACAAAGACACAAAGGACACAAAGAAATCACTATTTCTTTGTGCTCTTTGTGCCTTTGTGGTGAAAAAAAATGCAGGTTTCTTTGCTCGACTTAAAAGAACAAAATCAATCGCTTCGTCCAGAAATTGAGGCCGCGTTGGGGCGTGTTCTCGATACAAATGGCTTCATTCTCGGCGGGGAAGTTGCAGAACTGGAAAAAGAACTCGCGGCCTATTGCGGTACTAAATATGCAATAGGTTGTGCCTCGGGAAGCGACGCTATTTTGCTTGCATTTATGGCGTTAGATATTGGTCCCGGCGACGAGGTCATTACAACGCCCTACAGTTTTTTTGCAACGGTCAGCTCGATCACGCGGCTTGGAGCAACGCCAGTATTTGTTGACATTGATCCGCAAACATATAATCTCGATGTCTCTAAGGTCGAATCAAAGATAACGCTGCGAACCAAAGCGATCGAGCCGGTTCATCTTTATGGCCAGTGTTCAGACATGGCCGGACTGAAGGCTATCAGCGAGCGGCACGGAATTCCGCTTGTCGAGGACGCAGCGCAGGCTATCGGTGCGGAAGAAAACGGAACTCGTGCCGGAGCGATGGGAGCGGTTGGCTGCTTTAGCTTTTATCCGTCCAAAAATCTTGGCGGAATGGGTGACGGCGGATTTGTTACTACAAACGACGATGCTCTCGCAAAAAAACTGCTTGCCCTGCGTGTTCACGGTTCCGAAGAAAAGTACTATCACAAATATGTCGGATTAAATTCTCGGCTGGATGGCTTTCAAGGTGCTGTCCTGCGCGTGAAGCTGCCTCATCTCGATGAATGGACCGACAAGCGTCGAGCAAATGCGGAGAACTATCGCAGATTGTTTACCGATCTTGGAACTGCCGAGCAAGTCGGTCTGCCGATAGAACGCACAATCGCAAAACATATCTACAATCAATATGTTCTCCGCGTTCCGCAAAAACGTGATGAACTTCGCGCATTCCTGACTGAGAAGGGAATCGGAACCGATATTTACTATCCGGTTCCGCTGCATTTGCAGGAGTGTTTTGCGTATCTAGGTTATTCCGAGGGAGACATGCCTGAATCCGAAAAGGCTGCGCGTGAAACGCTGGCGCTGCCGATATATCCTGAGTTGCGGATCGAACAACAAGAATACGTTGCTGAGGCAGTAGCAGAGTTTTTTCGCTTAGAGACGTAAGATGCAGGACCTGATAGTAATTGATTCGAGAAATCCAAAGTCGCGACTAGTACTATTTGCTGTCGTCATTTGTGCGGTCATATTATTATGGTTTGTGGTGAGTCGACAACTCGGCAGCATGATCGCGGACCTTACAGGGCCCAACAATCCGGACGCGAAAGCGGCTGCGGATCTTGCAGTCAGTTTAGCTCCAGGAGATCCTGTTACACGTTGGCTGGCAGCGTCGGCGGAAACAAACGGCACCGCCGAAAACCGCCTCGAATCTGCAGCCAAATTGCTTGAAGACGCTGTTAGGCTTTCGCCTTTTGACTATCGCTGGCGTGTCGAATTAGGAAGAGCCTATGAACAGGCAGACAAACCAGCGTCAGCCGAAATTGAATTTAAGCGAGCTGTCGAACTTGCTCCGACCTACGCTTATTCGCGATGGCATTTGGGAAATTTTTATTTACGTCAAGATCGGGTCAACGAAGCGTTTGCCGAGTTGAGGAAGGCGGCCGATAGCAATAGAACATATAGGGAGCAGGCATTCTCCCTCGCGTGGGATTATTTTGACAAAGATCCTGAAAAGGTTGAGCAGATTGCTGCCGACACGTCTGACGCCAGAGCAAGTCTCGCATTATTTTTTGCGGCACGAGGCAGAGCGAGCGAATCGCTTCGCATATGGAATTTGTTGTCTGAAACCGAAAAAGCAGCCAATCCGCAAGTCGCCAAAGATATTGCGCAAGGCTTGTTTATTCAACGCATCTTTCCACAGGCGCTGGAGTTTGCTCGTCAACTGGGCATCGACGCTGACGCTCGACTGAATGCCGTTACAAATCCGGGTTTCGAACGCGTAATTGGTGCAGAGGAAGATTCGAGATTTGACTGGCGCATAAATCGAAGCGATTCGAAGATCGATATTACAACCGATTCAAGTGTCAGACATACAGGTTCCCGCAGCCTTAAATTATCCTTTCGCACTTACCTGAAACCAGAGCTTTACAATGTATTCCAAACAGTCGTCGTAGAGCCGAACAAGAATTACCATTTGAGTTTTTGGGCACGAACAGAGAGTCTGAAGAGTTCTGGCGGCCCGTTCATTCAGGTCGTAAATGCGAATGATGATAAGCCAATTACTGCTTCAAAAGCATTTCAGACTGGGACAAATGATTGGCAGGAGTATTCAGTTGATTTTCGCACACCTGAAAATTGTAATGGCATTACTTTCCGAACAGTTCGCCAACCCTGTGGTGACCAATGCCCCATCGTCGGAACGCTTTGGTACGATGATTTTGAACTCACGACCCGTTAAGTAACAAACAACGACATTCAGTTATGACGCGCTTGAACAAATTTGCATTCTTTCTTATTTGCACGATCGTCGTTTTTACGACCGCTGCTTATGGAACAGTGCATCAACCAACGCTCGTACTCTTCTATGTCTTTGTTACAGCGTTGCTGATTCTGTGGGCAGCAGATTCGCTGACAAGCGGTGAGGTGCGATTTAGTCGGAGCGTGCTTCAGATTCCACTGTTTGCTCTTGCTGTTTACGGCTTTGTACAGTGCATTCCGCTGGGTACGTATGCCGAGTCCGCGGGAATTTCAGGCATACCTCGAACTATTTCGATGGAGCCTTTTGCAACGCAGCTTACAGCTCTTCACTTATTGGCCCTCGGAATATTTTTTTCTGTCACGCTAGTTTATTTGGACAGTGCTCAACGACTTCGACGAATGGTGACCTTCATCATCGTCTTTGGATTCATATACGCATTCTTCGCAATTTTGCAATCTGTTCTAAGCCCGACACGGATATACGGGATATACCAGAGTCAATTTGGCGTTCCCTTCGGCTCGTTCGTAAATCGACATAATTTTGCTGCATTCATCGAAATGGCGATCAGTATCCCACTTGGCCTTTTGTTTGTTGGAGCCGTCAAACGTGACAAGCGATTGCTTTATGTTATTGCCGTCGTGCTTATGGGATCTGCTCTTTTGCTAAGCCTGTCGCGAGGCGGTTTGGTGTCTTTGATCGCCGAAATAATTCTCCTAATAATATTAACGACGGGCTCGTCAGGCGGAAAGAAGATTGTATTAAAGGTCGCCTTGTCCTTTTCGCTGATCGCCGCAGCGGTTGGCGGAGCGATCTTTGTAGGCGGCGATACGTCGCTCACACGTTTTGCGGAGTCGGCGGCATCGCAGGATATTACATCAAATCGCATTCATATTTGGAATGTCACCCTAAAAGTGATCGCCGCTAATATGCCCTTTGGCACCGGTCTTGGAGCATATACGCAGGCTTATACGGCATTTGATACCTTGAGTGGAATCGAGATGGTCGAGCAGTCGCATAATGATTACCTGCAGATTGTGTCGGATGCGGGATTGATCGGACTTCTGATCGGCGGTTTGTTCTTATTTTGGTTCTTTCGAGAGGGCATTAGAAATTCGCGCCGGCAGAATACATTTCGACGCGGTGTCGCAGTCGGGGCTTTTGCGGGTTGTTTTGCGGTTTTGGTTCATAGTCTATTCGATTTTGTATTGCATATTTCGGCGCTGTCGGTGTTATTCCTAACGTTGCTAGCGTTGCTCGTAGCCAGTGGACGTAGATTTGAAGACGATATAAAAGAATTTGACAAACCGATGTCAAAACGTCGCCGTTCCGCCAGCGTTACTTCCATTGGCGGGAAGAAACACGAACAAGTGGAACAAACCGCTTAAAAAGCAATTAATGACTCGTTCGAGATGGTTTCACAACTCGGCCCAGCAGCCGAGCGACCCACCATATCGGGCCATGGACAACATAGATCGCTGCCAGAATCAGAAGCGCATATTCCGAGTAGAACCAAACCGACATCGCCGCTGCGGCTAAAGCTAGGACCAGAAAGATGCCTTGGGGCCCTTTTCCTGCGGTCTTCATGCTTGTATATCGGATGGTTGAGACCATTAGGATTGACAACGTCGCTATAAGGCCCAACAGAGCATAGGAGTAATAATGAGAAGGGGCGTTGCCATATGCGGTGAGTGGTAAAGGAGCAAAATGAACTATGGCCGCCAGTAGACCGCCGGCGGGCGGAATAGGCAAGCCGACGAACGACTTCTTATCGACCTTAGTTGCACCTTCGATAAGCTTGACCGGACGTGTTGCCTGTAGGTTGAAACGTGCGAGCCTAAATGCCCCGCACATAAGGAACATAAAAAGTATAAATACGGCCAGGTTGTGCCCAAATGTGTTTTCGGTAAAAGTCGGGCCAAATGCCCAGGCGTAAATGAGCGCCGTTGGTGCGATGCCGAATGTTAGGACGTCGGCCAAAGAGTCAAATTGAACACCGATCTCAGTAGCGGTCCTCGTGGCACGGGCTACGCGGCCGTCAACCGTGTCAAACAAAATAGCTAAACCAATGGCCAAACCAGCACGATCAAAATAACTGGCTGCCAGATCGGGATGTGTATCCGCAAGTGAAAAGCCGCGTATCGATGACAAAACCGCAAGATAGCCCATCGCCACGTTAGCCGCAGTGAAAAGGGTTGGGATTACATACAATCCCTTTTTCAAGCCTCGATGCGGAGCTTTTTCTTCTATTTCATCATCCATACGATTTTAGCGAAAGGTGAAAAACCAAAGTGAAGGAGCAAAGGCGAGTTTTCTGTACGTCACCTTTTAGTTTTCAGTCTTAACTTTTAATTGTTGCGATTATCGTTTCACCGCCGCGGACGCGGTCTCCGATCTTTACCTTAAGTTCGACATTGCCGGGCATTAAGATATCGGTTCTTGAACTGAACTTTATCAGGCCGAATTTTTGTCCGCGTTCTAAATTATCGCCTGACTTTGGCCAACAAACAATGCGTCGTGCAAGTATTCCGGCAATTTGTGTACAGGTCACGGTGACATTTTCGCCTTCGATCACGAGAGAGTTCCGCTCATTCAAAAAGCTCGCCTCATTACTGGTCGCCGGCATTTTTTTGCCTTTGGTGTAGATGATGTTACTGATCGTACCACCGATGGGTGATCTGTTAATGTGAACATCGAGCGGCGAAAGAAATACACTGACCAATTTCGAGTCATCACCTTCTTCTATGCGAGTCACACGTCCGTCTGCTGCCGAAACTATCAAACCTTCACCCGTCGGAATGATCCGCTTGGGATCGCGAAAGAAGTAGAGCATGAATGCCGCGATCGAAACAAAAATTACTGCCGCCGGCCACATTTGGAAAACGCCAAAAACGACAGCGATCACTAATGGTACTAAAACAAATGGAATGCCTTCTTTGACAATAAACACAAGGCTCAATTTTACACAATTTCACCCACTTTATCGAAAGCGCAAAAAAGCCCGATGCTGCAAGACATCGGGCAAAGGAGGATCAGAGAGGAACTTAACTTCTTATCGGATTGTCCTTAGCAAAGCTATAGGCACACCAAGCGGCGAATAAGTGGATGACCCATCCAAATAAACCCGCCGAACCGATCCATGAAAAGCCCGTTAAAATAAGCCAAATTATGCCAATTAATATCCGGCCATTATAGATCTGGCCGAGTCCGGGGATCAGTAAACTTAGTATTCCTGCTAATAAAGGTTCTCGCATCGTAGTAAAGTGCCTCCAGTATTAGATTACGACTTTAGGTTTCGAATGTTTCAAGAAATATGTGCGAATAGACCAAAGAAAAAGCCCGCCTCTTTGTTCGAGGCGGGCTAAGTCAATTGCTAAGGTTCATTGTTATTCCTGCGGATCAGCAATGAAGTCGGCATCGAAAACGTTGTCAACAAGGCTGATCACGCGGCTCGGAGTGCTGAACTGGTAACGTTGAGAGTTGACGGTTACAACATAGGTCTCGCCTGTCCGCAGGCCGTCAACGGTGAACCATCCGAACGAACCGGTCTGAGCAATGATCGGCTCAGCCAGCGAATTACCCGTTATCACAACCTTTGCATTGCGAATGCCGTAGCCGTCGGCTGTCATTACGCGTCCGGAAATGGATGATCCGGCCGCCGTTGAGCGAATGAACTCGAGTCCCCATCCGCCCGCGATACTGCCAACCACTCCGCCGGCAGTAGCAAAGTCGTCACGGACATAAAGTCTCCATATGCCGTTAGCGATCGTGCCGCTAAAGTTGCCGCCAAGTGTTTGAGTTCCAGTTCCACCAACCGTACCTCCCGGCAAGTTGTATGGTCCGATAGGAGCCGGAGCAGGGAAGTTGGCAACGGTTCCGTATGACGTCGGTTCATAATCACCTACTGTCCACGGCCCGTTGTCGGGAACGACCGCTCCCGCTACATCTATAAAGGTCAAGGTTGACGGTCCGCCCGCGGTTGATCCTCCTGCGTTGGCCATGATGACCATGCTTTGTCCGCCGGGGCCGACAAGCAGGAAGTCAGCGTTATCCGGCACATTGGCAGAAATATCATATAGCGTCAGACGCATGGACCCGATAACGCCTGCCTCGCCGGTAACGGTGATAGTTGACGGGTATGGATTTCCGGCTCCGTTCTGATTGATAAATATCTTACTTGGGGCCAAATGTCCGGTTGCGGTGTCGTTGATGGTTAGTACCGCTGTTCCGGGTACGCCAATGTTAGCACCCACCAATGTAAGATTGACCGTCTCGTCAGCCTCGATGATGCCGTCTCCGCAAAGCGGTATATTGACAACCTTGGAAGTTTCAGTTGGATTGAATGTAACTGAAATTCCGATCTGGCTTACGTAATCCGGGCCGGGCAATCCTGGTGCATTACAAGCAGCTCCTCCGTTTGCCGTACCGTTCGAGGTTGAGAACGTCACCGTGCTTGTACCGGTTATATTTCCGGTGCGGACTATGGTGATCGCAGCGGTCTGTGATTCGTCTTCCGAATATGTTGGCGAACTAAACTGGACCGACGGCGGAGTTGCAGTAGCGGTCGCAGTTGGCGTAAACGTACTGGTCGCTGTACCCGTCGCAGTTGCTGTTCCGGTGGCGGTCGGCGTTAGCGTAGAAGTGGCCGTAGGCGTCGGAGTGAAAGTGCCCGTGCTTGTAGCTGTTGGCGTAAACGTCGAGGTCGCCGAAGCAGTCGGTGTAAACGTCGCAGTTGAAGACGGTGTCGCTGTTGCGGTAGACGATGGCGTAAAGGTCGATGTCGCCGTAGATGTAGGCGTAAAGGTTCCCGTAGCAGTAGCCGTCGGAGTAAACGTTCCGGTTGCTGTAGCTGTTGGAGTAAATGTTCCGGTTGCCGTAGCTGTCGGGGTAAATGTTCCTGTGGCAGTAGCTGTCGGAGTAAATGTTCCCGTAGCCGTAGCCGTAGGCGTAAATGTTCCGGTAGCTGTCGCCGTCGGCGTGAAAGTCGATGTGGCCGTAGCGGTCGGAGTAAATGTTTCCGTTGCAGTCGGCGTCGGAGTAAATGTCGCCGTGCTTGTTGCAGTCGGGGTAAAGGTTGATGTAGCTGTCGCCGTCGGTGTAAATGTCGATGTAGCCGAAGGCGTCGCTGTATTTGTCAGTGTAGCCGTCGCTGTCGCCGTGTTTGTCGGCGTCGCGGTATTCGTCGGCGTTGCTGTGTTTGTTGGTGTACCTCCAACACAGCCCGGAGTCGTCACAACGATCGAATAGGGCACTACAGGCGGGGCCGCATTGATCGGCTGCAGCGGCGGGCTGGGTGTCGAGCTTACGATCGGCTGGTCACCCTCGACAACAATATTCCAAGTCGCTCCCGCAGGTATGTCAACGGAGAAGGTCACCGGGCCGCCGGGAACAGCACTTGCTCCCGCGTCGCCGCCATAAGCAGCACAGACATTTCCGGTAGGATTATACGGCCCTGAATATATTGACGGTATAACGCTGCCGGGGCCTGTTGCTGTGGTCGTGAAGGTAAACTGCTGCGATGTTCCGGTGCTATTGGTAAACGGTATCACATCGTATCGATATGTATTGATTCCCGGTGGATATGTGGTGACAATCGGAGTAGCCGAAGGGGTCGCGGTAGGTGTTGCCGATATGGTAGCCACAGGATACAAGCCAAGGCCCAGTGGGCATGCCTTTACTGCGCAGCCGGCCGCTATGTTGTTGCGGGACAACCGATTGTCCCGTGTAGTGTCGCCGGCCTGAAGAGTACCAACGATAGGCGTCCCGAACGGCGTCGCTCCTATAGGAGGCGTCGCTGACGGACCGATGAGAGTAAGCTGGCCATCGACAGCGTTATCAGGAACGTTTCCGCCGTTAAACTCGAATGGAAGGTTTCCGCCACCCGGTATAGTTTCCCAACGGAGCGGCGATGTGGAACCGATCGGGCCGATAACGACAAACCTCAACGTAACCAGAATGCCTCCGTTCGGACATGCATTATCAGGTTGTGGTGGTACGGTGGAACAGAGCGGAACACCCTGAGCGTCAAACCAAGCCATCTTTAGCTTGCCCGACCGAAAAGGATTTGTGGTCAAGACGCCGCTAAGTGACTGATTGCTGAGCGTGTTCTGAATGGACGCTGCTTGAACCGGCTGAGGCAGCAAAACGGCCGGATCAAACAAGATATCAGCCTGCCACGATGTGATGCCAAGGCCAGTGAGATTCGACACCATAACGTTAACACTTATATCCGTTCCTACTGGAACGTTTTGTATCGGAGCGATCACGTCAACCGGCAATTGTCCCAACTGTTCATTTGAAGCATCGTCCGTACCGTTAGATTCCGTTTTCACAGCCTTTCTTTCAGGAGTTCCGCTAGCGGCGGCCATTTCACGAAGGGTTTCGGCATTGATAGGGCGTTCGGACATAGTCACCGATACGCCAACAGCGAAACCCACACTCGCTAAAACCACTATGACGCTGAGAACCACGTCGGCGCGGAGGTGGCGTGACATACCGATCTTATTGAAAATCGGTGTGCCATAAATGTTGAGAACTCCTAAAATCTTTTTTAATCGGGTCATAGATGCTCCTGAATATAACTAAACAAAGCGGACAATAATACTTCCGCTAGTTTTTTGAAACCTGACCATTTCACGCTTATTTTCACCCGCATTTAACGCGAAACATCCGTGCGTAAATGAACAACTTCTTATCCAAAAGGGATAGTGCAGATTTGGTCTGCTAGTAGAGTACCAAATTACCAATTACAAAGTCCATAAGAAATATAGTAAGTGGGGCAGTTTTGTATAGTAATCGCAATATTTTATTTTGTGTCCTTGGTGTCCTAACCTTAGCGGCCTCTGTGTTAAAAGTTCCTTAAACACAAAGAACTCAAAGCGGAAGACTCAAAGAATACAGAGCTGTCCCAGTGTCCCACTATTTTTTTCGCAAAATGCCGTTCCAATCGTTCGGCACCGTTCCACTTCAGCGTGGAACGCTATAAACATTGTAAACAATACAGTTATCGCCGTTTTTTTTTGATCGTGTTCCACGATTTTTCGAAAAAAGTTTTCTCGTCAAATTTGGTTGCCAACATCAGGCCTGAACGCCTTAGACTCTGTAAATATTGAGCTTATAAGTCCCGTTTGTCCGACAGATTATGACAAATGCGTACTTTGTAATACAGACTGTTACAGCTACCGCTACCAACTCTTTTTAATTGTCAAAGGGCAAAGATCATTGAATCTAAAATGACCCCGCATCAACGTAGCGCATTTTAAGGAAAAAGGGAATACCAACTTTCCCGAAACGACGTAGTTTTCTCAATTTGATGTAACTTTCGGACTAATGCAAAAGCCCGCACGTAAGTAAGGGCGAATCACGCGACCCCAAATAAAATGCGTATGCCACTGCAAAAGCCCGCACGTAAGTAAGGGCGGTCCGAAATGCAAAAGCCCGCACGTAAGTAAGGGCGAAACACGCAACCCCAAATAAAACGCGTATGCCACTGCAAATGCCCGCACGTGAGTAAGGGCGAATCAGGCAAGCCAAACGAAACGTCGCAGCCCAAATGCAAAAGCCCGCACGTTAGTAAGGGCGAAACACTCAACATACACGAGACGAAGCCGAGCATATCAAAAAAGGTGCTATAATCACCAAAAAAAACATGTCCGAAGACTACGAAGAAAACGAATTTCCTCTGGCATACCTGATCACATTCAGGACATACGGCACTTGGCTTCACGGTGACGAGCGAACATCAGTGAGTCGCCAGTCGAAAGGTATTATTGACATCAATTTGCCTCTTAAGGAACATATGGAAGCAGAGATGACCGGAAAGTCTGTCATTTTGGATCGTGCCCAAAGTCTGGTCATTCAAGACAGTGTAAAAGAGGTATGCAAGCATCGAAATTATACTCTATATGCAGTGAATATTCGCTCTAATCACGGACATGCGGTTATAGGAGCAAAAATAAAGCCGGAACGCATCGCCGATGCCCTCAAGGCGTACTCCACTAGAAGATTGCGTGAAGCCGGACTGATTGCCGCCGATGTCAGAGTTTGGTCTCGCGGACGCAGTAGAAAATACCTTTGGAAAACGCGCCACCTTGATGCTGCGATCGATTATGTTTTGTATTGTCAGAGCGATCTGCCGTTTGAGTTGGAGGACTGAGATTTTTGAGGTGAGTGTATCGCCCTTACTTACGTGCGGGCTTTTGCATAGGGCTGGGTTTCATTCGGGTTGAGTGTATCGCCCTTACTTACGTGCGGGCTTTTGCATTCTCTGAAAATTTCAACGCAAAGTGGCTAAGGTGCGAAGACGCTAAGGTCTGATCGATAGAAATTCTTCCTTTGCGTCTTTGCGTTAAAAAATTCCTCCGCTCATATTGTGTGTTTCGCCCTTACTTACGTGCGGGCTTTTGCATTTGCTTGTACCATTCTGCAAAAAGAGGCTGCCTGAAAACAGGCAGCCTCGATTTTTTTAATAGATCGCCTAACCTATAGGGAAAGGCGATCTAAGTCTAAGGGTAACAATTAGTCTGCAGTTGTATTTGCTACTGCAGGTGTAAGTCTTACCTCACCATCAACGATGTTCATGCGGATGCCCCCTTCGTTGAACATAAAGTTCTCCCATGTGATCGGTGAAACGTCAAACGGATTACCAACAGCGGTGAAGTGGAAGTTCAAAAGAGTTCCATTATCGCCGAGGGCATACGGTCCGTAAACAGCAACTCTCAGAACGCCAGGCGTCGTCGGGTTAGCAACTACGGTCATTTCACTGCTGACCGTTCCGCCCAAGGTAACTGCATTAGCCGTAGGCTGAATGACCTTAGGATCGTAACGGAGGTCGAACTGATAAGAGATGATTCCCTTATCTGCTGCGCCCTGGATGCTGACCGGAACGACTATGTCGCTGCTGGCCGGTGCCGACAGTTTAGCAGCCTGAACCGCAGTAGGCCTGGTCGGGCCGCCTGCACGAGGCTGTCCAATGATCGTACCTGCAGGTCCGCATGCGGGTCCTACAGTTGAAGTCGGATCACACCAGTTACCCGATGGGTCGCCCATAAGGTAAGCCAGATAATCCTGAGCTGTGTAACTGCCAGGCGAATTGTAGGAAATACTCGAAGCCGCGAATCTCCAATCACCGGTAACGTCTACCGGGGCGGAGCTGGGCAAGGT
The DNA here is from genome assembly GCA_016711345.1 of Chloracidobacterium sp. Taxonomy (NCBI): domain Bacteria; kingdom Pseudomonadati; phylum Acidobacteriota; class Blastocatellia; order Chloracidobacteriales; family Chloracidobacteriaceae; genus Chloracidobacterium; species Chloracidobacterium sp. The sequence continues at coordinate 3,985,486 of JADJTD010000001.1, read as the reverse complement.
GACCGCCCACAGGGCCATTTGCGATGCGTCGAACGATGATACCTGACCCGTTTGAGTTACGTTTGCCACGAAGTTCTGCTTCGCGGTAAAGGTGATCAGCTCGACGACCTTCTGTGCCGTTATGGCAGCATCGTATGCACTGATGCTAGAACCGTGCGTATCAGGCAGTGAGGTAGCTGCTCTGAAAGGTGAGACCGTGTAGACACCCGTACCGAAACCGGACAGCACATAATCGCCGTTCGCATCAGTAAGACCGCTAGCGACAAGCGGGAAACCGCCGCTTACGTTCATGGTCACGTTAGGAACAGGACGCGTAAACGGAGCTCCAAACATGGTGTTGTCATACAGGACTCGTCCTGCGACGGTACCGAGGATCTGAACGCTGCCGTTCTGAACGCAGGTACTTGGGTTGCCTTCGTTGTACTGGAAGCCGCTCGGAACTGGCGGGGATGTAAATCCAACGAAATTGACCGGAGTAAATGTACCAGGTCCACCGGTTACTGTCGGGAATGTAATAGTGACCAGATCGCCGGCGCCGACGAATGGAGTGTCGCCAAAGAGCGAGATCAACAATGTGGTGGTCGATCCGCTGATCTGACGGTTAACCGTCAAAGCCGAGAAATTCGATGCACCTACAGGGCCGAGAGCAACGCCGTAAGGCGAGGTCGGAACACCTGTCAGGATCGTGTTGTCATACGAGATACGGAAGTCAGCCGAGAACGCCTGCGGCGTTAGGGTCGTGGTATCCGACGTGGTGACGGAAAGGGTCACTGATGAACCTGTCGTCGTTGTTTCGTCTTCGATATCGATCTGACCACACAGAGGTGTCGGTGTCGGTGTCGATGTGTTCGTTGCCGTAGACGTTTCCGTTGGTGTGTTCGTCGGTGTGCTTGTGTTCGTAGACGTTGCGGTGTTCGTTGCCGAAGGCGTAGGCGTATTTGTGTTTGTCGCCGTTGCTGCCGGGATCGAAAGGCTGCCGTCAGTCAAAGGATTCGGAACCGGCTCACCTTCATTAAATACGAAACCAGGGTGGAACGACGGGCTTGGTGACGTGTAGTCCTCAAAATTGAGTACAGAGCTGTCTCCTGCTGATCCAACGATATTGAAGTTGAGGATCAACAGTGTGCCGCCGCCGACGAGAGGAGCTCCCTGGAAAGCAGACACGATAAAGTGTCCACCGGGAAAGCCTACGTTAGGCGTAACCGACATGCTTGAGCTCAATGTACCTGTTTGTGTGAAACAAGCATTAGCAGCACAGGTTGCACCGCCGAGGGGCACGAGGACCGCCGGATCATAACTGATCTGGAAGTCATACGAAATTACGCTGAGGCCCGTAAGGTCGCCAACAGTGATAGCGTATGAAATGTTGCCGCCAGCCTGAACCTGGGCAGGCAATGACACCGGTACGTCCACAAATACTTGTGGTGCGGCCTGAGCGTTGCTCTGCAATCCAAAAAGCTCCGTTGCCGAATCGATAAAGGCAAAACGGGAATTTCCGGACGCAAATGCCGTGACACTCATCAACAGGGCCAACGCGGTAGCCATAAAGATCGATCCTTTAAGGCTCTTAAATCGGGAGGATTTTTGGTTGCTTAACATGATATGTGTATTCTCCTATACTTTAGTTAAAATCTATTCGCACCTCATCACAGAGACCGAACGAAATACGACCAATTTCTTGGACCAAGAGGAACATTATCAAAAATAAAACACTTGAAGTATCTTTTTGACCAATGTTATATATCAAACGGATTCGGTGTCAAGTAAAAACTGCTTATGTAAGCAAGATTTAAGCTCAGGGCACCTAAAACTGTCAAAGGGCGGAGATTTGTCCCCGCCCTTTGCATTCTCTGTCTATTGTCCGGCGACCATGTCAGTGTTAACCGAGCTGCCGGTGATGCTGACTGTCAGCGGGGCGAATGCCGAGTTGCGTGATTCGACGCTGATCGTGTACGTCTGGCCGACTGTCAGCCCTCCGAAACGATAAACTCCGAATCCATTCGACATTGCAGAACGGATCGCTCCCGTTGTGGTGTCCGTCAATGTGACGCGGGCATTTGCAATGCCCTGTCCCATCGTGTTCACCACACGGCCTGTCAGCTCGGCCTGGTTTGGTGCCGAGGCTGACAATTCGATCGCTCCGTCCGTTGTAAGTGTTCCCGGATCGCCTTCGTTGAACATTACGTTCTCCCAAGTAAGCGGCGAGGTGGAACCAGGGGCTCCGACTGCCGTGAACTTGAGATTGAGCAGCAATCCGTTGCTGTCGATCGGATACGCTCCGTACATGACCACTCGAAGCAGTCCAGGCTCGTTCGGGTTTGCCACTGCTGTTAAGCCGCGGCTAACCGTTCCTGCCAGGTCAACAGGCTCTGCCTGAGGCTGGATCACTGTCGGATCATAACGGAGATCAAATTCATAAGAGATAATTCCCTTATTCACCGCTCCGTTGATAGCCACAGGTATGATCACTTCGCTGTCTGCCGGTGTCACAAGTCTCGGAGCTGCTATTGCCGTGCTCCTTTCAGGACCTGCTGCCGGTCGAAGCGGACCTGCTGCCCAGTTACCCGTCACCTCGCCCACAAGGATACCGATGTAGTCCTGTCCGGTCTGAACACCGATCGGGTCTGTGTATGACCTTGTTGTCGGTGATGCTCCTACAGGGAACGTCGGTTGTGATACGCCGGGGACAAAGAACCTCCACTGGCCGGTAAGGCCAACAGGTGCTCCAAGTCCTGACACAAACCTTGCGATCTGTGCCGCGTCGGTTGACGACAGTGCTCCGTTGTTGGTCACGTCTGCCGAGATCAACTGGCGGGCGGTTGGGATAAGCGAAACACCTGAAACGTGCTGTGCGATCCTCGCAGCATCGGCTGATGAGACGCCGTTCTGTCCCGTCGTCTTCGTCACTCCGATCGTGTAGTTGCCAGCACCAAAGCCGGTCAGCGTATATTGTCCAGCTGTTCCGCCCGGTGCATCCGTGTTATCCGTAACAACCGGCGATCCTACCGTGCTCGTCACCTGTGCGTTCGAGATGAACTTGGTGGTCGGCGATGCAGGGTTACCGTAAGTCACAACACCAGAGACCGAAGGCGTGTCCGCAGGTGTCGGCGTGTTCGTTGCCGTTGCTGTCTCGGTTGCCGTAGCCGTAGCAGTGCTGGTCGGAGTTGCTACAACACAATGATATTCGAGTGTATCGATACCAATGTAGTTGGAGTTATCTCCTGACGGTCCGCCGTTCTCAACGAAGTAACGGAAAGCGAGACGTCCCTTAGCAGGAGCTCCCATGCCGCTGATCGTTACGGTGTATTGAGTCCAAGCTTCAGGATATCCGCCAACCGTTAGGGTTGGATTGATATCGAGCAGAAGCGTTGTAAAGTCACCCACGTCTGTAGCGGCTGTTCCGACATTCGTGCTCGTACCGTTCGTGCTCATGCGGACCTGCAGACGATCCGGGAATGGCGATGCAACACTTGTTCGAGTGTAGAACGTCATCTGGCCGCCGTTCTGTAACAGCACAGGCGGGGTCAATGCCCAGTTGCTAAGGGTCGCAACTCCGGCTCCGCTCTGGAAGTTAACGCCAAGATACTGATTTGGCGTCGGGTCAGGACTCGGCAAGTGAGCAGGGAACACCACAGGATTGCCCTGGAAGTAGCTGCCTATGCCGATCGGAGCACTGTTGTTCTGGATATACCAGCCAGAGCCCGAAACGAGCGTGGATACGTCATTGAATCCCTCTGTCAGGTCACAGACCGTATCAGGAGGTGTTGGCGTAAAGGTAGCCGTTGCTGTAGCCGTTGCCGTTTCCGTCGATGTCGGCGAGTTTATCGGCGTGTTGGTCGGAGATGCACATGGGCCGGCATCCGTAAAGATCCTGATCTCCCATCCACCTGCGATCGAGCCGAAGTCACCGATTGCGTCGTCGTACACGTACAAGGACCATGTTCCGTTTGGCGACGTTCCAACGAACGGAGCCAACGATGAACCACCTGCATTGGCCGGTGCCGGAGCCGGAAGCTCGTCAACAACTACGCCGGTGTTGGTTGGCCGATAAGTCGAACCGTTTACCGGAGGTGCCGGTATGGCAACCGCCGAATCACTGTCAAGCGTGAACGAGATACCCGTTACCGCTGAACTGCCGCCTACATCAGACATGATGACCGCATTCTGTCCGCCGGGGCCGACAAGAAGCATATCTACGTCTGAAGGGAATGTGTGATCAAAACCGTTAAGTTTGACCGCTACCTTGTAAACATTGCCCGTCAATCCTGATACCGTGATATCCGAAGGATAAGTCGGGCTTGCTCCGTTGTCGGGTATTACAACAGGTGCTGTGTTTGCAAAGTTAAAGGTCAGCGGTTCACACGTTGCTGTCGCTGTTGGCGTTGCAGTGTTTGTCTGCGTTGCCGTGTTTGTTGCAGTTGCTGTTTCAGTCGCGGTGCTTGTGTTCGAAGGCGTACCGGTCGGCGTATTTGTATTTGTCGCCGTAGCCGTTCCGCATCCGCCATCGATGACCAACGAGACTGCACGAACTGAGCCCGTGTCGCCGCCGCCGCCGTCGCTGAAGTTAATGACCCAGTCTCCGTTCGGGTTGATTCCGTCGAATGCACTCAGAGGATTATTCGGCGAGAAGTTTCCGATCGGGAATGCCGCTGCAGAGCCTGCTCCGTCGCAGCTATTTTCGATTGTCGGGAATCCGCCGTCATCATCCAGCGTGAGCTGAGCAATGTTGTTGTTCGAACATCCGAATGTAGATGCCGGAACGCCTGGACGGTCAAATGCAACAACGGATCCTTGTCCGCCTGGTGCGATGATCGTCACCTTAACGTCTCCAACCCATGAATGGGGAACTCCCGCTGTAGTCGAAGGCACTGTAGCTTCCTGTGTTCCGTCAAACGTGAAGTTGAGGTCGGCAACCGTTCCTAATCCGGTGACCGGGATCACGACATCAACACCTGCAGGAAGATTATCCGGGATATTGACCTGCGGGCCTGTGTAGCTAAATGTGCCGCTACCACAACCAGGTGTCGGTGTATTGGTCGCCGTATTTGTTTGTGTCGCAGTATTCGTCGGCGTTGCTGTATCCGTAAATGTTGGCGACGCAGTCGCTGTATTTGTTGGTGTTGCAGCAGTCGTTTCATCCGCGCCGATTTCCTGTGCCGCTCCCAATGGACGCGTGTCACCGTCATAGTCTGTGATAATACCGCCAAAAGCAACCGCCGCATTGATTACCGGGCTGAAGCCAGGTACATGCAAGTCCGCAGCGGATACAAAGGATGGATTAGCCGAGATGGAGTTAGCATCCTTGCCAATTCCCACAGGCGATGCAGCTTTCCAATCCGTCAGGTTTGCAACATCGACCGTGCCATTATTTCCGAACACATTTGCGGTTCCGCCTGTGTTGAAAATATCGTTGTAGTCCGATGTAAGGTTCGCAAGTGTCGTATTCGTCTGGTAGGCGTAGTGTTTACCCGTACCGCCGGAACGATCGTTAAAGAAGATGTTTCCGCTTGCATTCGTCGTACTAGCAATGGACCAGTGATAGGCCCAAGAGTTGCTCACCCCTGTGACCGAGCCGAAGATGTAAACCGAGTTGTAAAACACGTCATATTTTTCACCTGTGGCCGTTTGATCCCAAATTCCCTTAAGGGTCAGCGGAGCCGTTGCTCCCAGAGTAATCATGTTGTTGGAAATCACCGACGTATTTAAGGTCGAGGTGTCAAACAAGTGAATACCGTAAGCCGAAACCGTAGAGCTCGTATTCAAATCGTGAATGGAGTTGCGGTCGAATGTAAACCCATCAATTGACGTCGAACTAGGCCTAAAGCCTGTAAGAGCCGTGGTCTGAGCAACAGCCTCGAAGATCTCATTGCTGCGGTATGTCGCCGTGACGGAATTGCCATCGTCTCTAATACCCGTATTTGAGAAATCGAATACGCGATTAGAAGTAAACAACGTATTGGTGTTCTTAGCCGTGGCCGTTCCAAGGTTAAAGAATCCATAAGCCGGCGCAGTTGCACCAGAATGGATATCATTAGCCTGGAAGGTATTCGTGTTATTACCAACCGTTCCCGTAGCCGTTGTACCCAAGAACACTACACCGTTGGATGTTGATGTGGAAACTCCTCTCAGATCGAGGTTCTTAAAGGTGTTAGATGTCGCACTATTTAGTAAGTGAGCTACGGCACCAGTCGTGCTCGTATTCGAAACGATCAGGCTCTTGTCCGAACCGCCAGTTTGGCTGCCGTCAACAGTAACGCGGTCAGCTCCATCCAGTCGGATCAAAGAAGTAGTCGCGGCCCCTGAAATCGTCCATGCTCCGCCATTTGGCTTGATGGTCACGGTATAGGTTCCAGCTCCTCCTCCTTCTTCAACCTGTTGATTTAGAGCGACCGTGCCCAATTCAGCGGCGAGGTCACTGGTAATATTGACCGTGAGGTTACCTGTCAAAGCTCCAGCGTTCAATGCGGCAAAAATTCCTCCCGCATTTGTGAGCGAAGCGTAATCACAACCCGAGGCACAGACTGTTTTTGTGCCGCTAAATGCAGCAGCAATAATATAGCTCCGTGGAGTTGTCGGTGGAGTAGTTACCGTGTTGACATTCGTTGCAGCAAAACCTGCACTCGGATTTGCTCCGACGTTGCCAACCGTGTCCTGGGCAACTACAAAATACTGAACAGTGTCGCCCGCGGTTACTGTACCGCCCGTTACCAGAGAGTAGTCGATAGTGCAGGAGTAGGAACCGGTGCATTGTGTTGAAACAAACGGGTCGCTTACGCCCTTTCTAAAGTAGATGCGAGGTGCATCGGCACCGCCGGCAACACCGCTAAGATCGGTGATGGTGGCCGCAAGGGCTCGATTGGCCGTGCTTGTGGTGTTGGTGAGATTCGTATAAGAAATGGCCGGAGCGGAAGCGTCGAGTAAGGTGAAAGTGCCTTCATCAGCGCCGATGTCCGGGGTTGTCGCATTACGGGTATTGGTATCGATATCCTGGGGAACCCAGGTTATTGCGCCACTAAAATAAGAACCGCCGCTTTCAACCTCGGTCGCAATGGCAGTATCTATATGCAGGTCGGTGGGTGACAGGAATTGCGGATTGGTACTTTTACTTGCCGTGTCCTGACCAGTCATCGCTGCTTGCCAATTTGAAAGCGTGGCATAGTTGGTTGTATTGCCCAAGCCAACAAAACCTTGGGTCGCATTTGCAATGTAAAGATCATTGTTATTCGAAACCGATCCTGCGATACCAGTTAGGGTTGCCGATGTAGAGTCCCAAGCTACGTGCTTCGCAACACCTGCCTGAGCACCGGTAAAGTTTGAGAGGATGTTATTTCTAATATTCATCGTGGCACCACTGGTAGTGCCAATGGTCAAAGCTGAACTAGAGATGTTCGGCGAACTCGACCCGTCGATCCGAACGGAGTTGAAATCTACATGATGTGTATTTCCAGTGCCGGTGCCGTTAGACTGAACTTGAATACCCTTGATCTGTCGCGTCGCACTCGCCGCTCCGGTATAGCCGGACGTAATGTTCCAGACAAAGTTGTTATAAACCCTGTTCGCGGCCCCGACGGCAGTTCCAAAGATGTTGGTCCTTATTCCGGTTATGCCGGAAGTCGATGTCGTGCTTGTACTTCTGATGTCATGAACCTTATTTCTGTAGGCTTCGTTGGTGCCAACCGTTTGGTCTAAAAACAGACCATCAACCGTGACCGCACCCGTAACGCCGACATTTCTGATCTCATTGTCATGGATTTTGACATTATTTTGAGCAAACGCTCGGATTCCATAAGTGGCAACTGTTCCGCCGCCAATATCGGATGCCGCTGCTCCACCAATGGTGTTTGTTCCACCCGGAAGCGGGGCAATCTCATTGTCCGTATCACTGGGAAGAATATTTGTTAGAAGGAAAATACCTCCATAAACATTCTGGATCGACAAATTATTATATTGGTTAAATGAATTGCCGCCTGCTGCTGCATCGGCGAGAGTCGTTCCACTGGCCGTCTGGCCGCCGCCAAGTTGATTGGCCGATTGAAGAATACCCTGTGACAAGGTATTGGCCCTGTTCAGCGTGATTGAAGTGTTTTTAATTGTGTTACGTTGAGCTCCGTTTGTAGGGTTATCGCTGATCACTCGATAACCATATTCAACGGCGCTGCCCGATGCTATCGTAACGTCAATTCCGTCAAAGGTTATATAGTCGCCCTTGATGCAAACACCGGAATCCAAAGCGCTCGCGGTTCCGGTTGGCGAAATAATAGCGTGCGTAACACCACCTGAATTTTTGAAAACTATAGGATTTGCGGCTGTTCCTTCGGACTGGATGCACGGCAAATCTTCGGCGTAGGTTGCTCCATCGGTAAGTGTATAGGTAACACCTCCAGCCGCAACGCCGTTAGCATTGAGGTCATTAATTGCAGCCGTGATGGTTGCATAGTCGCCAGGGATAGTCTTGGCGCCACTTATTGTCGGTACATATGATGTTAGAGATATTTCATCAACCGATGCTGGAACCGTTCCCGCAGATGTGTCATTATGCCAAGCGAAAATCAGGCGAAACGTCGTTCCAGCCAAGGAGGATGGTAAAGTCATGGTGCCCGATGCGTAAGTCGATGCACTAACGAAATTACTATTTTGAGCAAAGACAAGAGTCGCCCCAGTCAAAGCCGTTCCAGAACTGGCTGGAGCCGCCGTGGTTGGGGTAAACGTCGTTGGCGCCGTATAGATCATCAATTTGTCAAAGTACGTTCCACTAAAAAGGTCTCCGTCTCCCTTAACCTTAAATGAGAGCTTTATTTGAGTTTCACCAGCCGGAACCGTCACGTCCTTGTAAAAATGGCTGACTGCGGCAGTCGTGTTGCTGTAGGCGTATGTTGCACCCGAAGTATTGGATACGTAAGCACTTCGGGCTCCCGCGGAAAAAGTGGCGGTTCCCGCAAACCAACCATTTGTAGCATTATTAACAACGGTCCAGCCGTTGTCTGCCATCGTGCCGCCACCCAATTCAAATCCACCATCTCCTGTAGGTGAGATAATGGTAGTGGCCAATATTGACATCGGCGCATTCGCCTGAGCCGGTGCCGAAGCACTCTCGGGGGCGGCAGCCGACGCGCTAGTCGGGAACAGGCCGAATCCAAAACCGGTGCCCCAATTGGCACTGACGGTTATGGCCGTGACAGCTATTAGCGTAAGCGCTATAGCGATAAATCGTGATTTTTTCTGCGTGAACATATTTAGATTTCTCCTCTCCTACGGTTCTTTAACAACGAGGGTCATTGGACGCTGAGCCCAATGAACACACCAATAACAACGTGCACAAGCTGTGCACAATCAAAAGAAAAATTTGTCTTAAATTTCTAGAACGATGTCGCGATTATACCCATTTCGGGGGAGATGTCAAGCAATTTGTTGCCGATGCAGTGCTTTTTTTTATTTCCGGCAATTTTTTTTACACGCAAACAGGCCAAAGATCCTTGGATAATAGATCGAAGTTTTAAAAAAGCCATCGGAGACACCCAAAAAGCCATCGGAGATACCCCAAAAAGCCACTTTACACACCCAAAAAGCCACCAAAAAATTGGGCAGCACTGTTGAGCTCATATGCTCGTTCACCATTTTGCTTACAGCGACTCATCGGGACATTTTATCTTGCCGTTCATCGCAGCATATAAGTCGTACTTTTGTTTCATCACTTCTCCAACGCCGAGTGAAGCAGAAGGTGGGTCAGGAAAAACAACGCAACGCCGACGAAGACTGACAGAGACACAAGCGGGCTTTTGCCTCCGTGATGATTTACCTCAGGGATGAGGTCGCTTGCCGCCACGTAAAGTGTGACTCCCGCAGAGACGGGAAGCGCGTACGCAACCGTAAATCCGAGAGTCGTTCCGACAAAATAAAAGGACATTACGCCCAACAAGGTCGTCAATCCGATCAGCGAAGTTGCTGCGATCACCCCGCGAATGTCTTTGCCGGCGGCCATAACCATCGATCCAACGGTGAAACCCTCCGGAAATTTGTGCAGAAAAACTGCAATGAAAACGAGCAGCCCGATCCGCATATCGATCTGAGCGGAGGCTGCGATCGACACCCCGTCAAAAAACGTGTGTATCAGCAAGCCTCCGACTGCGGTATATGCAGACGATGTCGAGATCATTTCGTCAGTGTGAACTTCTTCGCCAAGATGAAAATGTGGCGCGATAGTGTGTTCAAAAAACTGAGTGAGCAGGTATCCGCCCATAACGAGGAACATTGGGAAATAAAGATCTTCGATAACGAGCGGCGTGGACTTTTGCCAGAGAATTACAGATTCAGGCAGAAGTTCAAAGATCGTTACGGCGAGCATGAAGCCCGCTCCGAGAGCCAATACGTAGCGAAGCAGGCGTTTGTAATTGTGGTGAAGTCTGGATGGGAACAGTATTAAACCGCCCAAAACATTAGCCAGCGCAGCAAGCAAGCCAAAAACCAATAGTTTTAGAAATAAAGAATCCATCGTCGTTTCGAGGTCGCTTCTATCCTATCTCAGCGAATATGCGAACACAAAACGAATGTCGAATCGGTCAAAAATCGCCGAAAATGCGCTTAAATTTGTGATTAAGAGTGATTAAGAAATATTCGCTTGACACGATCCAAAATATCAGCGTAAAATGCTTGAGTATTTGCAAATCACCAGCAATTGCTTGTGTGACCCCAAACAACGTAAATTCTAAAAATATCGCTTAATTAGGTTAAGCGCCAAATTAGATGGCGACAAGTGACCTAACTGCATTTCTTGCTCTTTGAAATATGGCTGAAATTGATGCCGAGAAGGCTCACAAAGCGGTATTGCTTGACGAAACGCTTCATTTTTTGCAGCCGCAGCACGGCGGCCTTTTCGTTGACGCAACATTGGGGCTTGGAGGGCATTCGGAGGCAATTCTTGAATCTTCTGACGAAGCAAGGGTTGTTGGGATCGATCAGGACAGCGAAGCTTTAAGTCTTGCAAGAAAACGGCTTGTGAGATTTGGTGATCGTGCAATGACCTTTCAAGCGAACTTTTCCGAAATCGGAAGGATCGTTGCAGACGCTGAGAAAGGAGAGCCGGATGGAATACTGGCAGATCTTGGAGTTTCATCTCTCCAGCTTGATAGCGAAACGCGTGGATTTAGTTTTCGGTTTGATGCCGATCTCGATATGCGGATGGATGCAGATTCGGGTGGGCACACGGCAGCAGAACTGCTGGCGACGATAGGTCAGGAAGAACTGGCGAACATTATTTACAAGTACGGTGAAGAAAGAGCTTCGCGCAAGATCGCCAAGTGGATCATTGAAAAGAGGGAAAGCGGTAACCCGATAACAACCACTTTCGAGCTTGCGGATCTTGTAAGACGGGCCGTCAGAACAAGCCCGAAAGATCGAACGCATCCGGCGACGAGGACATTTCAGGCATTGCGAATAGCCATAAACGGCGAGCTTGATATTTTAGAGCAATTTATTTCCGACTCGGTCGATCTTTTGAAAATTAACGGCGTGCTTGCGATCATCACCTTCCACTCACTGGAGGATCGCATAGTAAAGCAAGCCTTTCAGCGTCTCTCGGGCAAGTGCCAATGCCCACCGCGTATACCGCAATGTGTTTGCGGGGCGGCAAAAAAAGTTGAGATCCTGACGCGGAAACCTGTTCTGCCATCAGCGTCAGAACAAAACGATAACTCACGCTCACGAAGCGCAAAGCTCAGAGCGTGTCGCAAAATAGAAAATTAGCTGGGATTTTATTTACCTTCCGGAGGATGTCCATGAACAAGAAAAATCAAACACGGTCCACAAGATCGAGGGCCAAGCAGCAAGAGGGAAACTCACCACGCCTTCGCACCTATTCGCTAATGTTTGTTTGTGCCGTGACGCTTGTGTGCGGCTTTTTCTTCGCTGCCCGACAGCATTTCTCATCTATGGACTTTGGGATGAAAAATTCCCGTCTTCGCAAGCAGGTCGATGATCTGGAAGCCGAGAAGCGCCGACTCTTGCTAGCTCGCGAAATTTCACTCTCGCCAAATGAGATCAAAAAAGCAGCGAAGAAGACAGGTCTGATGACGTCAGCTCGAGTCGACGCCGAAGTTGCCCAAGTTGTTTCCACTACAAAAGAAAAGGCAATTCCACCTCAGGTTTCCGATGCTAAGTCGTTGGTTATAAAGACTGCTGCGGTCTCGCCGGTTCAGGCAACTGCAACGGCAAGTTACAACAAGCCGGAAAAGTCGGCGAAGCAAGTTAAAGCAAAAACCTCTAATGATTGATCGCTAAAAGATCTACGTCTGCCAAATGAGAAACGGAAAGAAAATCAAAAAGAAAGATCTTCGTCAGGTGGCATTTACCCGCTTTATGCTGATAGTGGCCGTTTTTGTTTTGTGGATCGGCGGAATCGGCGCACGGCTGGTCAACCTTCAGATAACCCAGCACGCATGGCTTAAGGAACGTGCCGTTGATATTCGACAGGACGTGAAGCAGTCGCGGATGCTGCGCGGAACTATTTATGATCGTAACGATCGAGCATTGGCGATGAGTCTTCGTGTTAAGACTCTATATGCAGATACGACAGAGATATCGGATACTGCCGCTGCTGCAAAGGTCATTGCGAAGGCATTAAATCTAAACACCAATCAGGTCGCAAACCAGCTTAAACAAGGTAAGGATTCTAAAAAACGCTTTGTTCCTTTGGCAAAAAAACTTGACGAAGAGCTTGTGCAAAAGATCAACAAAGCACTAGACACTCCTGACGTGAAAAAAGCCGACCTTCCTAATTTTACCGGCCTTCATTGGAGAGAAGATCAAAAACGCAGTTATCCGTATCAAACTCTAGCGGCCCAAGTTATAGGTTTTAGTAATTCTGACGATGATGGCCGTGCCGGAATCGAGCAGTCAAAGGACGATATTCTGCACGGGGCAGTGATAAAAAAACTGCAGGAGCGTGACCGCCTCGGACGCGTTTACGACGAGACAACAGTCGAACGCGAAGAGCCAAACGATATTGTTTTGACCATTGATGCCGCCTACCAATACATAGCCGAACAGGCTCTTGAAAATGGAGTGCGATCGTCGCAGGCAAGGTCGGGTATGGCGATCGTGATGAATCCAAAAAACGGTGAGATATTAGCGTTGGCAAATTATCCGACCTACGATCCGAACACGATCACTGACTCCGTTGCTGAACATATCGGTAACAAGGCGATCCAGTCGGTTTATTCGCCGGGATCAGTTTTTAAGATCGTGCCTTACGGCTCAGCATTAGAGAAGAATCTTTTTTTGCCCGAGGACAAAATTGATGCGGGCAACGGTTCTATTACCGTTGCTGACCACAAATTTTCGGATCATCACACCGGTACGATGAGTTACTCGGATGCCCTGGCTCACTCTAGCAATGTTTGTGCAATAAAAACGGGAATGCGCGTTGGACGTGAAGATTTTTCTTCTATGGTCCAGAAGATGGGTTTTGGAAGTAAGACGGGGATTGAGTTGCCGGCGGAAACACAAGGTATCGTTCGGCCGGTGGACAAGTGGAATGGCGACTCGCTTGCGTCGATGTCGATCGGTTATGAAATCAGCGTAACGGCGTTGCAAATGGTAACTGCTTTTGCGACGATAGCAAATAACGGAGTCAGGAACCAGCCGCACATTATTAAGGAAATTCGCCGGTCGGATGAACAACCTGTAATAGTGACACAACCCCAGCAAACTCAGGTAGTTAAGGCTGAAACTGCACAGCATCTGCGAACGATGTTGCGTCAAGTGGTTTTGGACGGTACCGGTCGCAGGGCACAGCTGAACGGATATACTGTTGCCGGGAAAACAGGAACTGCATGGAAGTACAATCCTAAGACGAAATCAGTCGATTCGTCGAAATATATCTCTTCATTCATAGGCATGGCTCCGGCAGATAACCCGGAGATCGTAGTGGGTGTTGTGATGGACGAGCCAAAAGGCGGAGCACGCGATGGTGGAATGGTTTCGGCGCCGGTGTTTCGAGAGATCGCCCAACAGATTCTTACCGAAATGAAGGTTGCAACGGATGCCCCTGTCAAACCGGAAGCCCTTGTGGCAAATGACATTCCTCGTGCACCTGCAAAAGACATTAAAACTGCGAAGCCCGCAGACGCAAAGGCAGAGGTTAAACAGGACTCAATCTCTAAGCCTAAAACCGTAACGCCTTCTGCTGGTAAGGATAAACCTGTTAAGAAAACAAACGAGAAGAAAATTTCCGAAGCTGGCAAGTTGACCGCTCTGATAAAACGGCGATTTGATTTTAGATATTTGGAATGGATAGATAAGAGTAACTTTGAAACTTGAAACCGCTATTGAATATATGAATGCAGCCGCGCTCGATCTTGATCCCGCTTTGCGTCAACGCGAAGTGGGTTCTTTTGCTATCGATACGCGCGAGTGCAAGAGCGGTGATGTTTTTTTTGCATTGTCCCAACCGGATTATCGTAACAACGGATTCAACGGCGATTTTGATGATTCTACGAAGTATGTTCCTGACGCTTTTGCGAAAGGAGCGACGGCGTGCGTTGTTCGCGGTGACAGGTTTGAGGAGCACCAGTTTCAACTTGATCCATATCGCGATCGTTTGATATTTGTTGATGATGTGATTGCCGCGTTTCAGAGGCTCGCTCATGGAGTCTATCGTGAATGGAATAAGCCGGTTGTTGCGATCACAGGTAGTGCAGGGAAAACGACTGCAAAAGAACTTACCGCTCACGTTTTGGAAGCAAGCGGCAGAAAAGTCCTTCGCAATATCAAGAATTACAATAACGGTCTTGGCCATCCGTTGACCGTTCTGAAGCTTGCCTCTGACCCAAGTTATGACGTTGCTGTTCTCGAAATGGGTATGTCAACGCCGATGAATGAGATACAGCGTCTTTGCCGTATTACGCCGCCGGATGTTGCAGTCGAATTGAATGTGTTGTCGGTTCATGTCGAGCATCTTGGTTCCATTGAGAATGTAGCTAAAGCCAAGGCGGAACTTGTCGAAGGCATGAAGGCTGGCGGCACCGCGGTATTGAATGCTGATGATCCGAGAGTTGCGGAGATGCATTGGCTGAGCAAAGGCCGCACGATCACTTTCGGCATCGAAAAAGCAGCGGATGTTCGGGCTGAGAATATTAAATTTGACAGATTTGGCGAAACTAAATTCACCATTGTTTTTGGTCAACAGAATGCTGAGGTTATATTTCCTCTCAATGGAAAACACAATATACTAAACGGCTTGGCCGCTGCCGCAGTAGGGCTTAGTTTTGGGATGGCCATTGATGATATCGCCGCAAGTTTTGAGACTGTTGCGGCTCCACCCCAACGCGGTGAAATTTTGCATTTTAAGAATGGATTTACTGTTATTAACGACTCATACAATTCGAATCCGGCGGCGTTGATGTCGATGATAGAAACGCTCGTCGATGGTGCGGGCGACCGGCGCAAGATCGTTGTTGCAGGTGAAATGCTTGAGCTGGGGCCGGATGAGAAAAAGATTCATCACGAAACCGGAGAGCTTATTGCAAAGACCAAAATCAATATGCTCATCGGGGTTCGCGGACAGGCGGCTGAATTGGTTGAGGGGTCGAAATCTGCGGGCCTTGCAGCAGCAGAATTTGTTGGGGATTCATATGCAGCGGCCGAATTGCTTATTGGATTAGTTGAAAAAGGCGATGTGATCCTTGTAAAAGGATCTCGTGGTGTGCGAACCGAGAAGGTGGTCGAAAAGTTACTAGAGAAATTTGATTTGGAGGGGTAGTGCAACAGAAAGGACTTTGAAGATCAATTTCAAATTTGAGCCCTAACGCAAATCAAAAATCAGCATATGCTCTATCATTTTCTCTATCAATTTCTTTTTAGGCAATATGGGGCTGATGGTGATTCCCCATATTTTTACAAGGTTTTAAATGTAATCCAGTACGTTACATTCCGGACTGCAATTGCTGCAATAACAGCACTTCTGATCTCCTTGCTTCTGGGCCGCAAGGTTATCCGCAAGTTGTCCGATCTGAAATTTGGCCAGGAAATACGCGAAGAGGGCCCTGCTTCGCATCAAGAGAAAAAAGGCACGCCTACAATGGGAGGCGTATTGATCATTGGCTCGGTTTTCATATCGACGATCCTTTGGGCAAGGCTCGACACTCTTTATCTTTGGCTCGCTTTGGGGGCGACGACGTTGTTTGCTGCGGTTGGTTTCGCGGACGACTACATAAAAATTGTAAAGAAACGAAGCCTCGGACTGACCGGAAAACAGAAACTCGCAGGACAACTGATAACTGCCCTTTTAGTATGGGGTGCTTTGTGGTGGTGGGGTAATTATCCTTGGAATCTGAGCGTTCCGTTTTTCAAGGACACGGCATTGCCGTTGGGAACAACCGTTATTCCAGCCGGCATTTATCTGCTGTTCATGATCTTTGTTTTGCTTGGCTCATCGAATGCGGTGAATCTGACCGACGGGCTTGATGGACTCGCGATCAGCGTTACTTTTATTGCGATGTCGGCTCTGACTGGCCTCACATATTTGGCGAGTGATGCTCGTTGGGCTGAGAGACTTGATCTAACGCATAATCCGGCCTCGGCGGAGTTGACAGTTTTTTGTGGAGCGATGGCAGGGGCGAGCCTTGGGTTTTTGTGGTACAACGCTCCGCCCGCGGATATTTTTATGGGTGACGTCGGAAGCCTTGCTATCGGCGGTGCGCTTGGAACTATAGCTATACTGACGAAACAAGAGTTTTTGCTGCCTTTTATCGGCGGTGTTTTTATTCTTGAGGCGGTTTCTGTAATGTTGCAGGTCTCGGTCTTTAAGTTGACAAAGCGCAATGGCCAGCCTGGGAGGCGAGTTTTTAAGATGACACCGCTTCATCATCATTTTGAGATGTCCGGTTGGAAAGAGCCGAAGATCGTTTTTAGGTTTGTGATCGTAGCGATTTTATTTGCATTGCTGAGTCTGTCGACGCTGAAGCTTCGGTAAACAAGATGGAAATTGAGGGCAGAAAATCTTTAGTGTTGGGAGCGGGAAAGTCCGGTGTTGAGTCGGCCCGGTTTTTGGCAACGCATGGGGCAACAGTCGCGCTGTACGATAAAAAGCCGGTTGAAGATTGGTCCGACACGGCCCGTTCACTGAAGGAAAGTCACAACGTTGGCCTTATCAGTGGTGAACTGCCTTCGTGGTTACTTGATCAGATCGATCTTGTTGTCATTTCGCCTGGTATTTCGACAAACACAATTCCTGCTCGATATGTCGATCGAAAAGACGGCGAGGTCATTGGTGAGATCGAGCTTGCTTACAGATTTTTGAAAGGACGCGTTGTCGGTATTACTGGTTCGAACGGCAAAACGACAACGACGGCACTGATCGGTGAATTGCTGAAAAACGCCGGTGTGAAAACGCAAGTTGGCGGAAATATTGGAACTCCGCTGCTGAGTTTGACCGAAACCTCGACGGATGAAACGTGGACAGTTGCTGAGTTATCGAGTTTTCAGCTTGAGACGATCAAGGATTTTTGCCCGAATGTCGGCATATGTTTGAACGTTACGCCGAATCATCTTGACAGATACGATTCGTTTCAGGATTATGCAGTGGCGAAACACCGGTTGTTTATGAATCAGACGGCTGGCGACACTGCAATCCTTAATGCGGATGATGAGATCACTGCAAGCTGGGCGACTGGGTTGAAAGCTAAGGTAGTGTTGTTCAGCGTCAAAAGCGAGCTTGAGGAAGGTTTTTTTCTACGAGGCAGCGAACTGGTGTGTCGGCTCAATAACGAAGAACAGGTTTTGACCACGCGAGCCGATATTTTTCTTCGTGGTCTTCACAACGTCGAAAATGTACTCGCTGCATTTGCGGCAGGTTTGGCGTGCGGTGCTTCGCTCGCATCAATGCGTGAAACGGTGAGAGATTTCAAGGGCGTAGAGCACCGCATCGAATTTGTTGCCGAAATCAACGGGGTGAGATTTTACAACGATTCGAAGGCAACCTCTGTCGATGCTACCTCGAAAGCTCTCGAAGCCCTGAGTGGCGGTGATGGTAAGACAATTTTAATACTCGGCGGACGTGGAAAGAATGCCCCGTATGCTCCGCTGATCGGGTTGATCGAAGCGTCAGTTCGGTCGCTGATATTGATCGGTGAGGACGCGGATAATATCGCATCGCAATTGTCGGGACATGCCGATATTCTACGAGCCGACACAATGGACGATGCAGTAAAAAAGGGGGTTGAAATTGCAATCGCAGGCGACGCGGTGCTTTTGGCACCGGCTTGTGCGAGTTTTGATATGTTTCGGAGTTTTGAGGAACGCGGCGAGGTTTTCAAAGCAGCGGTGATGCGACTGAATGACGCTGCTGCGGCTGGAAAAGGAATTTGAGATCTGAAATTTGAGATCAAAAATGGCTGAGGAAAATCGCATAGATTGGTTTATGTTCGGTATTGCTGCTACGCTCGCACTTTTTGGTGCGATGATGGTGTACAGCGCCTCTGCGATGTTTTCGCTCAAAGAAACTGAGAGCACCAGTCAGTATGTTTATTTCTACAAGCAGGTGGGCTTTACAGTTGTCGGCTTAATCGGAATGTACGTTGTTAGCCGAATCGACTATCACCTCTTTCAACAGCCTTGGGTTGTGTATGGAGCGATCGCCGTTACGGTGATTTTGCTTTTGGCGGTGTTTGCTTTTCCGCCAATTAATGGAGCGAGACGTTGGATAAGGCTTGGCGGATTTTCGTTCCAGCCTTCAGAACTTGCAAAGATCGTTTTGCCGATATTTCTCGCTTATTACCTCACAAAAAAAGAAGAGTTAGTCGGAGATCTCAAGGAAGTAGTTCTGCCCTGTTTGGCTGGCTTGGGGATTTTGGGCGGTCTTGTATTTCTTGAGAAAGATCTGGGTACGACGATAGTCCTGTGCGCGGTCTTTTCGGCGGTCTATTTTGCCGCCGGCGCGAGGCTTGTTCATATCGGAGCGGTTGCGGCTGTGATGATGCTGATCGGCATCGGCGCGATCTTTTTTGCTCCGTGGCGTGTAGCGCGACTTATGGCATTTCTAGACCCTTACAAGTATGCGGATGACGAAGCTTATCAGGTTGTACAGTCTTTGTACGCGATCGGCTCCGGAGGAATGTTTGGCGAGGGCTACGCAAAAGGGCATCAGAAATTATTTTATCTGCCGTATCCATATTCGGACTTTATTTTCTCAGTCGTCGGCGAAGAACTTGGTTTAATAGGGACATTGGCGGTTGTGATCGCGTTTGGATTGCTGCTGTGGCGCGGTGCTCGGGCCGCTGTGTTGGCTCCAGACAGATTTGGAAATTTGCTTGGTATCGGAATAATTACCGGCATCATTGTTCAGGCGCTATTTAATATCAGCGTTGTGACTTCGATATTACCTGCGAAAGGAATACCACTGCCGTTTATTTCGTATGGCGGGTCATCGGTTGTGGTGACATTGATCGGTGTAGGGATCTTGTTGAGTATTTCGCGGGTTGCGACGGAAGATAACCGCAGAGATGCCGAGACGCGGAGAGCAAAAATTAGGCGTAGATAATGTTCTGTAACCTCAGCGTCTCTCGGTGAAAATAAGATGAAAGTTTTGATCGCGGCCGGCGGAACCGGCGGACATATTTATCCAGGTATTGCGGTCGCTAAAGAAATTCTTCGGCGGGACGCTGAATCTGAGGTGTTGTTCGTCGGCACGGCTCGCGGGCTGGAAAAAAGAATCGTTCCTGAGAATGGTTTTCAGCTCTCTTTGATAAACAGCGCAGGTCTAAAAAATGTCGGGTTGATGGGAAAGATCAAAGGGCTTTCCGTGTTGCCAAGAAGCTTTATTGAAGCGCGAAGGATCATTCGCCAGTTTCGTCCGCATGTTGTTGTTGGTGCGGGTGGATATGTTTCGGGGCCAGTGCTTTTGATGGCGGCAATAATGGGTGTGCCGACCCTTGTTATGGACTCGAATGCTCTTCCAGGTTTTACGAATCGGCAACTGGCGAGATTTGTCGATAAAGCAGCTTTGACATTCAAAGAATCGTTGGCTTTTTTTGGAAAGAAGGGCGTTGTCGCGGGAAATCCTGTGCGGCACGAGTTTTTTGAAATACCGGAAAAGGAAAGATCTAACGTGTTTCATATTCTGGTCTTTGGCGGATCGCAGGGTGCTAAGGCTATCAACAGCGCTATGACTGATAGTATCGGGCAATTAGTCAAATATAATGGACGGCTCAGTTTGACGCATCAGACGGGTGAAATTGATCTTGAAAGAATCCGAACGGCATATTCGGAGGCAAACTTTTCTAATGTCGATGTGCGGCCGTTTATTTCGGATATCTTTGTCGAGTTTGGCAAAGCCGATCTGATTGTTTGCCGTGCCGGAGCAACGACCTGTGCGGAAGTGGCGGCTGCTGGAAAAGCGGCGGTTATGATACCGTTCCCCGGCGCGGCTGACAATCATCAGCAGAAGAATGCAGAAGCCTTCGAAAGAGCAGGCGCGGCAAAGATGATACTTCAACAGGATCTCAGCGGTGAAGTGCTTGCAGATGCGATCGAGAAATTTATCGAGTCGCCTACAGCGATCAGCGAAATGGAAATTGCCGCGAGAAATCTCGGTCATCCTGATGCGGCGGAGGCTACTGTAGATATTATTGAGCAATTGAAACTTAATGTGTAGCTTCGGAATAAGTTGAGAGTGATAGGTGATAAGTGAGAGCGATTTTTTCAAATGTTTAGACACGTAAAAAGAATTCATTTTATCGGGATCGGCGGCATTGGCATGAGCGGTATTGCGGAGGTGCTTTGCAATCTTGGGTTTGTTGTGTCGGGTTCCGATGCCAAAAAATCAAAGAACACCGACCGACTCGAAACGCTTTTTAACATCCGTATTGACGAAGGCCATTCGGCTGAGAATGTTCAGGATGCTCAGGTGGTTGTGTATTCTTCGGCGGTCAAAGAAGACAATCCCGAAGTCGTCGCAGCTAAAGAAAAAAGTATTCCTGTAATTCCAAGGGCCGAGATGCTTGCTGAGTTGATGGTCTTAAAACCTTACGCGGTGGCTGTCTCGGGCACGCATGGAAAAACTTCAACAACGTCGATGGTCGCTACGATTCTTGGCCATGCAGGTGTCGATCCTACGACCGTTGTTGGCGGTGTCGTCGAGACGCTTGGCTCGAATGCACGTTTGGGTGCGTCGGATTGGTTTGTGACTGAGGCGGATGAAAGCGACCGCTCGTTTCTGATGCTCTATCCAACGATCGCGGTTGTAACAAACATCGATAAGGAGCACATGGAATCGTACAAAGGCATGGACGATGTTGTGCAGTGCTTTACGGACTTTGTAAACAAGGTTCCGTTTTTTGGTGCGGCGATAATCTGTCTTGACGACCCTAATGTCCAGCTTTTGATTCCAAATATTAAACGCCGCCGTGTGACATATGGAATGACTGCACAGGCGGATGTGTCTGGACACGATATTCGTTACAACGATGTCTTCGGCTCGACGTTTTCGGTGTGGAAAGGTGACAAGGTGCTTGGGGAAATCAATCTGCCGGTCCCGGGCAAACACAATGTTTATAATGCTTTAGCTGCGACGGCTGTTGCTCTTGAAATGGAAGTGCCTTTCGAAAAGATCGTTGAGGCTTTCGCGATATTCAAAAATGCTAATCGCCGTTTTCAATTCAAAGGTGAGGCGAACGGAATTATGGTTGTTGATGATTACGGCCATCATCCGACAGAGGTTGTTGCAACGCTATCCGCAGCCAAAAATAGTTCCGGCGGCAAGCGGACGGTCGTTGTTTTCCAGCCGCATCGCTATTCACGAACTAAGGAATTGATGGATGATTTTGTCGTTGCGTTCAATAATGCCGATGTACTGTTTGTGCTGGATATTTATGCGGCGAGTGAACAGCCAATAGAAGGCATAACGGCTGAAGTGTTGACAGAGAACATAAGGAAATATGGTCATAAGAATGCCTCTTATATCGGCGATATTGAGACGGCAACTGACAAAGTTTGCGCTGCCTTGCAACCCGGCGATCTGGTGATAACACTTGGAGCTGGGAACGTGACCAGGTTGTCAGATGAAATTCTAGAAGCACTTAGAAGTAAAAAGTAAATAGTAAAAAATAAGAAAAGAATCACGCTGTGACTATGCCGAGAAAGAAAAAGACTAGTACAAAAATCAAACGTTCATACTCTAGACCAAAACGCGGCAGCAACGCTGCACAGATACGAGCCAGCGCAATCGCACGGCATTCTGTCCGATTTCTTTTGCCGCTGTTGGTCATTTGTGTTTTGCTAACGGTCCTAGGCTTTTTAGGTCTTATGGGCCTTCGGACGGCGACGGCGTCAAGCTTTTTCGGATTGCGAAATGTCGATATTCGCGGAACGGAGAGAGCTCCTCAAGATGACATACGGCGTCTTGTGGCTATGTCGGTCGAGAAGCAGGGTGTGTGGAATGCTGATCTATCCGATATGAAGGCAAAGATAGAGAAATTTCCATTCGTGAAGGCGGCGGCCGTTTCGAGGATCTTGCCGGCAGGTATTCGCGTAACCGTGACCGAACGTGTGCCGTCAGCGGTCGTACATCTTAGTTCGGGTGATTTTCTTATCGATGGCGAAGGAGCTGTTTTGACTGCGGCGACGGCGAACGACAAGGATTTTCCGTTTGTCCTTTATGGTTGGGACGAAGCGAAAACCGAAAAGGCAATGCCGGATAATCAGGCGCGGCTGAAGCTTTATCGCAAGATGCTTGATGAATGGAAGCAGTTTGATCTCGCTTCGCGCGTCAAAGAGGTCAATATTGCGAATGTTCGCGAGCCTATTGCGGTTGTCGAAGATTCGGGCCGCGCGATTTCCGTCACTCTTGCCAAAGACAGCCTCGGAAAAAGTTTAAAGACTGCGATCGAAGCGATCAGCGGTAAGGGGGCAAAGATCAAATCCGTCGATGCCGACGGAACCTATCCTGTCATTCAATATTTAGATTTCTAAAATTTATGAGCGGCGAAATACAAGCAGTTGGATTGGATATAGGGACGAGCCGAGTGCGGTGCGTCATCGGCGAACCGTCGGCGGACGGGAGGCTGAACATCGTAGGCATCGGTGAAGCAGAATCCAAAGGCCTGCGCCGCGGCGTAGTGACCTCGACCGAATCGGTTGCAGAGTCGATCAGAAAAGCCGTCGGTGAGGCAGAACGCATGAGCGGTCTGGATGTACAAGCTGCCACGATCAATCTGTCAGGTGAGCACCTTCGCGGGGAGAATAAAAATGGTGTTGTAGCGGTCGCCGGCGCTGAGAAGGAAATCACCGATGAAGATGTCGAACGCGCTGTTGATTCCGCAAGTGCGATGCCTCTTACGCCCGGCTGGGAAATTGTCAGCCGCCTGCCGCAGGAATTTATTGTGGACGGCCAGGACGGTATAACCGAGCCAGTCGGTATGAACGGCTCAAGGCTGGAGGCGCTTGTCCACGTAGTTACGAGCCCAAGCGCGGGACGGCAAAATCTCGAAAAGGCTGTAACAAGAGCCGGAATTGACGTGGAGCAACTCGTCCTCGAACCTCTTGCAGCATCTGTGAGTGTATTGACTGACGAAGATAAGGAATACGGCTGCGCTCTCGTTAATATGGGTGCAGAGATCACGAGCCTTATGATTTTTGGACGCGGCGCCGTGCAGCACACTGCTGTTTTTCCGTTTGGCAGCATGCTGTTTACGAAGGACATTGCAACCGGCCTGCGCGTCTCGATCCCCGAGGCAAGTAAGATCAAGCAGAGTTGGGGCTGCGTCGCGTCGTTTCTTCTCGACGATGAAGAGCGGCAGCAGGTCATCGAGATAGTGCCATTTGGACGAAGCGAAACACGCTCGCTTTCGATGGAGATTCTTTGCGACATAATGCAGCCGCGCGCAGTCGAGCTGATGCAGCACGTTTCTCGCGAAACGAGTTCGTCGAAAGCTCAAATCTCAGGCGGCGTTTTTCTTACAGGCGGCGGCGCCTTAATCCGAGGATTGCCGGAGGTCGCCGAACAGGTTTTTGACGCACCGACACGAGCAGGATTTCTTGAGTCGTCAAATTTCGGAGGACTCGTCGAGGAAGTTCAAGGGCCGCAATGGGCGACGGCTTCGGGACTGGCATTGTGCTCGATGCGAAGTCAGATGCGTGGACTTGGTGACGGAGACAAGTCGTCCGCACGTCGCGTCGCGGAATGGTTTGGAAACTTTCGCGATAAATTTCGATAAATTGTATTCTGGCGATTGGATTTTTACCCCAAATCATTGTATGCTGATTTCCCGATTGCACAATATCTTGTTATTGACTAACAACTTCGAAATTTGCATCCGTTAGCTTGTTTTTGACTCCTCTATGGAAACCTTATTCGGAATGGAAGATCTACAAATGAAGAAAAATGGCTTAAAAATGTTTATCGACGAACCTCCGATCACGGGCGCTCGGATCAAGGTAATCGGCGTCGGCGGCGGCGGCAGCAATGCGGTTGACCGGATGATCGACGCGGGCATAAAGGGTGTTGAGTTTATTGTGGCGAACACCGACCTTCAAGCTCTCAACGACTCAAAGGCTCCGATGAAAATCCAACTTGGAAGCAAGTCGACACGTGGTTTAGGAGCAGGGTCAAACCCTGAGGTAGGTCGCCAGGCGGCGCTTGAGGACACGGAGAAGCTGCTTGATATTCTCGACGGCTCAGATATGGTTTTTGTCACTGCCGGACTTGGCGGAGGAACGGGAACGGGAGCCGCTCCGGTCGTGGCATCGCTCGCGATAGAACTCGGTGCATTGACGGTTGCGGTTGTTACGAAACCATTTCTGGTTGAAGGCAAAAAGCGCATGGCCCAAGCCGAAAAAGGGCTTGCTGAGCTTCGGGGATGTGTCGACACGTTGATAACGATTCCGAATTCCAAGCTGCGTGAAGTAGAAGAAAAGATCACCATTATGGATGCTTTCCGCCGGGCCGACGAGGTCCTGCTTCAAGCGGTGCGCGGCATTACTGATCTGATCATTACTCCGGGAATTATCAATCTCGATTTCGCCGATGTCACAACCGTGATGAAGGGCAAGGGTGTTGCTCTGATGGGTATCGGTGAAGCTTCGGGTGAAGATGCTGCTTCGAAAGCAATGCGTGCGGCTCTTGATTACAAGCTACTCGAAGAAAATTCGATCATGGGTGCTAAAGCTGCCTTGATTAACGTCACAGGCGGCCCGAATATGGTCCTCGGCGAGGTCGAAGATGCGATTGGCATGATCGAACAGGAAGCCGACGATAACGCAGACATCATTTGGGGCAGCGTGATCAAACCGGATCTTGGGGACGAGATACGCATTACGGTGATCGCGACAGGATTTGACACTCAGGCATCATTGAGACTGCCGCAGCCGAAGGTTACGGAAACTCGAGCTGTTGCAGCCGCTGCTACACCGACCCCGATCCAGCCGTCAGAAATAATGCTGCCAAGTGATCTGCAGCCTGTTGAAAATATCGACGTGCCGACTTTTATGCGGCGACAGGCCGATTAAGTTTTCCTAAAGACTAAAAACTGAAAACTATGAACTGAGAATGTATAATTTCAGTTTCTAGTTTTCAGTTTTTAGTTTGCACAGAGAAAATCAAAAAGATGTCTTTTGAAAGACCGATCATTGGAATTACGATGGGCGATGCCGCTGGCATCGGGCCGGAGATCGTTCTAAGAGCCCTGTCCGATGATGAGTTGAGAACGGTATGCCAGTGTGTGATCATTGGCGATGCCGTTGTTTTGCACAAGACTGCGGACGCATTGAAGCTTGATATTGAATTTGCTGAGATCGGTTCAGGCAAAGATGTCGAAGTGTTCGATCTAAAAAATCTTCCTGATAAGTTTGAATATGGTGTTGACGGTGCAGCAACCGGAAAGGCGTCAGCAGAATACATCGAAACTGCCGTTCATCTCTGGCAAGAGAAAAAGATCAACGCGATCTGCACCGCGCCGATCAGCAAAAAATCACTGTCCTTGGGCGGCTATGATTTTCAGGGTCACACGGAATTTTTGGCTTCCTTAACCGGAACCGAGAAATTTGCGATGAGTTTTTTTGGCGGTGATCTGCGTGTTGTTCTGCACTCGACACATCTTTCGTTACGTGACGCTATCGATAAAGTTAAAAAAGAGAGTCTGGTTAAATTAATAGAGTTTTCTAATAGTGCATTTCAGCAGGTGCTTGGCAAAAATATCAGTTTAGCGGTTGCCGGCCTAAATCCTCATGCGTCCGAAGGTGGAATGTTCGGCCACGAAGAGCAAGCCGAGATCATTCCGGCTATAAACTATTGCCGGGATAAATTAGGTATTGATGTAAGCGGCCCGTATTCGCCGGACACGATATTTATGCGGGGTTTTAAAGGTGAGTTTGACGCCGTTGTTGCCTTATACCACGATCAAGCCACGATCGCTGTCAAATCTCTCGCATTCGGCTCTGCGGTCAATGTTACGCTCGGACTCCCGTTGATCAGAACGTCGGTCGATCACGGCACTGCGTTTGATATTGCGGGCAAAGGCGTTGCCGACGCGTCCAGCATGATCGCGGCGATAAAGCTCGCAGGGGAACTTGCGAGTCGTTCGCGAATTAACACCGAAGTTTGATAAGATGTCGAAAAGTCAAAGGAGCAGATTCGCACAGTGACCAAACCAAAGCTATTGCTGGCCGATGATTCCGTAACGATCAGAAAGGTCGTCGAACTGACCTTTACCGACGAAGGCCTCGACGTGACGACTGTTGCTAACGGTGAAGAAGCGATGCAGAAGTTTGCCGAGATCAATCCCGACATCGTCATCGCCGACGTGAATATGCCGGAACCGACAGGCTATCAGATCTGCGAGATGATAAAGCAAAACGAAACGACCAGGCACATTCCGGTTCTTCTGGTAGTTGGTTCGTTCGAGCCATTTGATCAGGCGGAAGCCGAGCGTGTCGGTGCAGACGGATTTTTGACGAAGCCATTTCAATCGATACGCGACCTTATTAGTAGAGTTGACGAACTGCTTGGTTCACAGAATCGTCCAGCACTTCCTATTGAGACCGCTGATATTGATAATTTGTATAAGCAGAGTTTCAGCGATACCTCTGATGAAGAGATTGATGTAAATGAGTTTACCGATCTGGTTCTCGGTGACGCTGGAATGGATGACGAGATAATTGAAATGAGCCATCCGATAGGTGAATCTCTCGATCAAGGGTTTGCGGTCAAAAGCGAAGTTGCTGTCGAAACGGTTGCAGAAGTTGATACAACGCCACCTGCTAACGGCGGAGTGGTTATGAGTTTTATCAAACCGCCTCCGGCCGAACGCATCGGTGATGACAACGTCGTCATAAAACCGATGCGAAGAAAGACCGACTTTGCATCAGCAGAAAATTCATCTAGGCCCGATGAGCCGACAGAGGATTTTATTGCGATGATCGCGCGTCGCGTTGTTGAAAAATTGTCCGATAAGGTCATTCGCGAAATTGCAAAGGAAGAAGTGCCGCGAATTACGGAAAGGCTGATGCGCGAGGCTTTGGACGAAGAAAAGAAAAGCTGACAGAGGCGTGAGGCCAAACGGTCGGACGGTTAGTTTTCGTTGTAAGAAATGAAAGCTGGCCGTTTTTGTTTTAGAATAGGTGTTTTACCAAAACGCAATTATGGAACTCGCAAAGGCCTACGACCCAAAAGAGGCAGAAGAAACTCATTACAAACGCTGGGAAGAAAGCGGTTTTTTCAAGCCTGAGATAAACCAGGACGCGAACGCCGAAGCCTATTCAATCGTCATTCCTCCGCCGAATGTGACGGGCAGCCTGCACATGGGCCATGCCCTGCAGCACACGATAATGGACGCACTCACGCGTTGGAAGCGTATGCAGGGCTATCGCACTTTGTGGTTGCCGGGAACGGATCATGCTGGTATTTCCGTTCAGAGAAAAGTTGTTGAGCAGCTCAAGAAAGACGAGCATAAGAAGCCGATGGATATCGGCCGTGAAGAGTTCCTGCGTCGCTGCTGGCAGTGGAAGGAACAATACGGCAACACGATCACCGAACAGATGCGTCGCGAAGGTGCGTCGGTCGATTGGTCGCGGCATCGTTTTACGATGGACCAATCGCTGTCGTTGGCGGTTCGCAATGTATTTTGCACCCTTTACGACGAAGGCCAGATCTATCGCGGATTGCGTATCGTCAATTGGTGCCCGAAGGACAAGACTGTGCTGTCCGATCTCGAAGTAAAAGAAGAGACAAAGAAGGACGGCAAGCTCACTTATCTAAAATACCCGATCAAAGACAGCAATAAGACTATAACCGTCGCGACGACGCGGCCGGAGACGATGCTTGGCGACACGGCTGTGGCAGTTAACGGCGATGACGAGCGGTACAAAGACCTCGTTGGAAAAACGATCTTGCTGCCGTTAACGAATCGCGAGATTCCTATCATCGCTGACGAATACGTTGACGCCGAATTTGGAACCGGTGCGGTCAAGATTACGCCTGCGCATGATCCGAACGATTACCTCGTCGGTGAGCGTCACAACCTCGAACAGCTTCTGGTGATGAATATGGACGGCACGATGAATGCCGCCGCCGGGCCGGAGTTCGAAGGCCTTGATAGGTTTGCCGCGCGGGAAAAGGTCGTCGAGGAATTTGAAAAGCTCGGGCTGCTTGAAAAGGTTGATGATTACGAAGTGACGCTGCCGGTTTGTGAGCGGTGCAAGACGATCGTCGAGCCGATACTTTCGGAGCAGTGGTTCGTCAAGATGGACGAGCTTCGCGATCTCGGGCTTGAGCTTATAAAAAATGAAAATGCCCCGCGTTTCTCGCCGGAAGTTCCGCACGCAAAGGTTTACACGACTTGGCTCGAGAATCTGAAGGACTGGACCATTTCCCGGCAGCTTTGGTGGGGGCATCAGATACCGGCTTGGTACGACCCGGACGGCAACGTATTTGTTGCACCGACTGAAGCCGAAGCAATGGTCAAGGCCGGCGGCCGCGAACTGACGCAGGACGGCGACGTGCTTGATACGTGGTTTTCGTCGGGTTTGTGGGCGTTTTCGACTTTTGGTTGGAACGGTGTTGTTACGACGTCGCCTGATCTCGAGAAGTTTCTGCCGACGGATGTACTGGTTACGGGCCGGGACATTATCTTTTTGTGGGTTTCGCGGATGATGATGCTTACGAAGAAGTTCACGGGCAAGGTCGCTTTCAAAGATTGCGTCATAACCGGCACGGTTCTTGGCAAAGACGGCAAGCCGATGTCCAAATCGCGCAACAACGGTGTCGATCCGATCGAGATGTTCGACAAATTCGGCGTTGATGCGACGCGAATTTATCTTGCTTCGATAGCTACCGGAGCAGATATTCGCTGGAACGATGTCGGCGTCGAGACTTACCGCAACTTTGCGAACAAGATCTGGAACGCGACGCGGTTTTGTTTGATGAATGCTGAGGGCTCGGCGGTCGATCATCCTTCGATAGTTTTTAACGCAAAGACGCAAAGTAGCAAAGACACAAAGGAAGAGTCATTGGCTGATAGATGGATCGTCTCGCGTTTGAACCGCACGGCGATTGATGTTAACAAAGCGCTGGAGAAATACGAATTCCACACGGCGGTGTCGCTGCTTTACCATTTTTTCTGGGACGAGTTTTGCGATTGGTACATCGAACTCGTGAAGGACGGCATCATTGCGGGCAATGTTGAAGCCACGACGCGGATCGTCACCATTATGGAGATCGCTTTGCGGATGCTGCATCCATTTATGCCGTATCTGACTGAGGAACTGTGGCTCAAATTGCCTGGCACGTCTAACGCTCTGCATAACGCGGCATACGCAAACGCCGAAGCGACGATAATGCTGACGACTTTTCCGCCGGGAGACTTAGGGGCGATCGACGAAGCGGCTGAGGCGGAGATATCGGCGGTCATCGACCTTATAACAAAGGTGCGTAACATCCGTGCGGAGATGAATATCCCGACGGCGATCAAGTTCACGGTGCATATCGCGGCCAGTTCGGCGATGCAAAAGGTATTTGAAGACAACAAATCGCAGATCCTCAAGCTTGCGAAGGCCGAGGGCCTTGTTATCGCCGATGCTCTCGACGTTCCGCGTGCTTCGGCAAAGGCGGTGACCAACGACGCGGCCATCGCCGTGCCGCTCGAAGGGCTGATCGACTTCGACGTTGAACGCACGCGGCTCTCGAACCAGATCGCCAAGCTCACCGACGAAAAGGACCGCCTCGCCGGACAGCTCTCAAACGCAAATTTCGTCGACCGTGCCCCGCTCGATAAGGTCCAGGAACTCCGCGACCGCTTCGCCGAGCTGGAAAAACAGATCGAGACGCTGAATAATAATCTGGAGGCTTTGAATTGATGAGATATATCAACCTTATTTCCGTCGCTGGGCTCTTTCTGATATTCGCAACAACAGGGAAAGCACAAGTAACGAAGATTTCCGAGAGCGAATAATAGATCAGATGCCAAATGCTAGCCACATCGCACTTAAACTTGCTCGGTGGGTAACAGCCTTCGCGCGATCCACGGCCGATCGTATAAATAGAATTACAACAGCCTTAGCAAGCGCTGCCCGCGCTGCCTCTAAGTTCATAAAACGAACGTATGTTGCATTAGAAGAGTCATTGTGCCGACTTCTAGTAGCCGGCATCGAAATCGTTTGGATTCTTCGACAACTTTTTTATATTGCAGCGGTTCCCGTAGTTGTCACGGTTGCCGCTTACTATTTAGCTCGGTGGTGGATTTGGCTCGTAGCGATTGGCACTTGGTGTGTGGTAGTAGCGGGGTTTTTTGGTATTAGTAAGCATTATGACGAGAATGAGGATCCCGACGTCTTTCCCGAAACACTCAGAACTACTCTTTTGAAGGCTTGCAAAATCGTGCTGCGGATCACGTGTTTTCTAGTATCTGCTATTCTAGCTTGGCATACGCTCGGTTTCATCGGACCAATAGCGGGTGTTGAGGTACAAGAGCTTCAAAAACGGCTATCCCAATCCACAAATTCACCTAAGGCCCAAATTACACCTTCCCCCGCAACGCCGACGGCAACTCGTACGTTTACGCCGACGCCGACACCAAACAATTCTCCTTCACCAACTCCGGAATCAGTCAATCAAGTTTTACCAAGGGACGCTATAAGCCCAACCCCAAAAAAGCCTAGAACGAAAAGGATACGTCGAAGCGTACAATATGATTCCTGTGAGGCTGATCCTAATTGCTGTGAATGCGACGAAGCCGATTGTGTTTGCGAGTAATTCACGGTGGGATATAGAAGATTCACCTAATACGCGGCAATCGGAGCCTTTTGAAGAGTAATTTTCACAAAAGCTCGATAAATGCTTGCTAAAAGCGATAAATCAATCATGTTTGGCGGGTTGCTTTTTGCTCGAAGCGGGCTGCTTTTTGGCAAAAGCAGGTTGCTTTTTCATAAAAGCGGCCTGATTTTCTCCTGAAGCAATGATCTTTTCCAGCGAAGCAACGCTCTTTTCCACCGAAGCAAAGCTCTTTTCTACTGAAGCGACGCGCTTTTGGGTGTAAGTTGAGTGCTTTCGTTTGTAAGTTTTTTGCTTTTATATGAAAAATGGCTGCTTTTGGCTCGAAATGCTTTGCTTTCGTGCGGAAGTTTTGTGCTTTGGCCATTGAGATCATCGCTTTTGTTTAACTTAATGACGCTTTGTTGCTAAAGAAAGCCGATTGGTCTATTATTTTTCTGCATTTAGCAGCAAATCATTGAGGAGAATACCTAAGGAGGACAATTATGATACCTAGCAAAACATGGTTTCCGCAGAGCCTGCAGGAAAGGGCTGCGTGGTATGAGAATTTTAACTTTCAGGCACAATCGACGGGCGCGTCGCTTGGGTTGACGGTCGATGATCTGACGCAGATCAACGAGGACAACATGATGATGCAGTTTCTGGCGAGCACTGCCGTTACGTTTGAGACGTTTAACGAGTCATTTACGCTGTTTCGCAACCTCGTCACGACGGGAGATATTGGCGACACGCCGCCGCCGTTTCCGGCTTTTCCGTCGCCGGGCATTCCGCTCATCTCGCCGGTCGTTGGAATATTCGAGCGCGTTTCCGAGGTTTATCGTCCGCGAATTATGGCTTCGGCTGCTTACACCGACGAGCAAGGCGCTCTTTACGGACTCATCGGAGCCGGGCCGGAACCGCCCGATCCTGCGACAGTTGAACCAACTCTAAAAACCTTTCCGGCCGCGACGGGCAATATGTTTTCGGCAGTCGTTACAGGACGAGCGCAGGCTGACCAATGGGTGATCTCTTACGCCGAAGTAGGAACAACCAACTGGATAGTGGCAGGCACATTCACGGGCAAGAGCGGTGACATAACCGTTCCAAACACAACGGGCAAACCCATTCAACTCCAAGTCCGCATCCAACTCCGAAAAGGCAACGCCAACTACGGCCAACCGTCAGCGATCATCTTAACGACGGTCAATCCGTAAGGTTTGTCGTGGAAAATGGGCGTTACTTCGGTAGCGCCCTTTATGCTCGTCGTCTCTGCATCACATTGGGTCGTAAATCAAATCTTCGAGGCTACAGGAGATTAGCCACTTGGTTGACACCAATCGCAATCTAACGCGTGACCCTCTGATGCTTACAGACCACGTGTCTCCTTTGGCACTACAAGCTGCATCTCCGTAGGCGAAATTAAGCGTCAAACGTCGATCACCGTGCCACTCGCCGTAACGAAAGAAATAAAGAATTCCGTTAGCTGGGTTATCGACCACGACGAATTTTATGTTGTGAATGTGGGGAAGCCATTCCTTTTTGATATGGTAGGCTGCGATATAAATCGTTTTTGGCTTCTTCGGCGCGTGGAAGTACCACATGAGTATCTGCTTAACGACAGGTTCCATCTGGGCATCCGGAAGAACAATTGCTCGGGTGTCAACCTGTGCAAGAAGCGGCACTTGACAACATATTAGAAAACCGCCGATCAGGATAATACGTTTCATTGTCTTTAATGATGTTCCAGACAATCGGTCGGTTGCTTTGGCAGACTAACCTCGCATTGCGGTCAGTATCTCATCCACGACCTTTTTGGCGTAGTCTGATAAACTGATTTTTATGAACTGGCTGGAAAGCGGCGATGTGATGCAGGCGATAGGTGATTTTCTCGCCGAGGATATTGGGCGCGGGGATATTACGACGGCGGCGACGGTGGCGGGCGACACTTTGGGTGTCGGGCGGTTTTTGGCGAAGGAAGACCTCGTGCTGTGCGGGCTGGATGTCGCCGAGGCGGTGTTCTTTCAACTCGATCCGGAGTCGTCGGAGATCGAGACGACGTTCAACGAAGGCGACGAGATCGCTTTGGGAACGGTCTTTGGGACGCTGAAAGGTTACGCCGACGTTCTGCTCACCGGCGAACGCACGGCTTTGAACCTACTCCAGCGAATGTCCGGCATCGCGACTTTGACGCGGCAGTATGTGAAGGCTGTTGAAGGCACGGCGGCTCAGATCGTCGATACGCGCAAGACGACGCCCGGTTTGCGGCTGCTGGAGAAATACGCGGTCAGGGTCGGCGGCGGTAAGAATCATCGTTTGGGGCTCGACGACGGCGTGCTCATCAAGGACAACCACATCGCCCTCGCCGGCGGCATCACCGAAGCCGTCAACGCCGCGAAAGCCCACTGCGGCCACCTCCACAAGATCGAGGTCGAGATCACGAATTGGGCACAATTAAGAGAAGCCCTCCTCGCCGGAGCCGAGATCGTCATGATCGATAACCAAACTCCCGACGAGGCAGCGAAATTAGTCAAGATGGCCCGCGATATGAACCCTTCGGTGTTGATCGAGGCCTCGGGCGGAATGGACCTCGACCGCGTCCGCTCATTCGCCGAAGCCGGAGTCGATCTCATCTCCGTCGGACGCATTACGCACTCGGCCCGGGCTGTGGATATTTCATTCAAAATTCAAAGCGCATAAGAAGAGTCACCACAGAGTACACAGAGGGCACAGAGAAATAACTATTGGCTTCTTAACTCAGTGATCTCTGTGTTCTCTGTGGTAGAAATTGGCAGAATATGGATAACGGCCATCGAAAGCAGGATCGCACCTGTGCACGCGATGCCGCCTTCGAGGCCGTAGGTTGTGCCGGTGAGCCAGGTTGGGCCGGTGTCTATCTCTTTTAGCAACGGGTTGGTCGTGAGATCTGTCAGGCCGCTCACTTCGATGCCAAAAACTGAGCCTTGCATCCAGTTCCACATCAGATGCATTCCCCAAACTAACCACAGATCACGCGTTTTTAGGTAAGCTACGCTGAACCAGATGCCGGCGAGGATGGTGTTCGCGGTCGAGATGACGGTGGCGTTTGGGTTCCGAAAGTGACCGAGGCCAAAAATGATCGACGTCAACAGAATAGCCAGCCAAGCGAGATCCGACCGTGCGAAGGTTTGGAGAACGTAACCGCGGAAGAGAGCCTCTTCCCAAGCAGCGCCTGCGGCGAAAACAATAAACGAAATTACAAGCGAGTAAAAAACTCCGCTTGCAGGATTGAATGTAAACCGCTCACCACCTGCGCCAAACGCAATCAGGACAGCGAAACCAAGTGTAACGGCGCCGATCAATATACCGAGCAGCAGATGCTTCAACCAGCCTTTGGTAAACGCCGCACCCAATGCACTGAAGGGAAGTTGCTCAAGCAATCTACCGCACAGCCAACCGGCAAGAAGTGCGGAAAGGAGCGTTACGATTGCGTTGACGGTGAAAGAAATATTCGAGGGTTGCGACGTGTCGTGCTCGTTCGCATTTAACGCAGAACTGGCGATCAGTCCGAACAAAGTTGCGGCAAACGCGAATACAAACAAAAAGATCGCCGCCCGCCAGCCGCTGCGGAGTTTGTGTGAATTGTCGAACAGTATCGTATTCATGTGACTTCGATCAGCACGGGCTTCGGCACCACAGATTCTACCGCACTGATGACTGGCGTGTTAAACTTGCACTCGTGGAAAGAGAGATTCCAAAGGTAAAGCGACGCAAGACGCCGTGGGTCGTCGGCACACTGATGGTCGTGTCTCTGGCGACGCTCATCATCCTGCAATCGACGAATCTGTGGAAGGAATTCACTATTGATTCGTCCAGCGATCTGATACTGCTGTATGCGTTGTCGTCGCTGAATTTTATTGCGTTCGTCATCTTTGGCTTCATATTTTTGCGAAGCATTATCAAGCTTGTTCGTGAGCGGCGCACGTTTGAACTCGGCGCACAGATCAAGACGCGGCTGTTTATTTATTTTGCTGCGGTCAGCTTGCTGCCGATACTTGCGATGGCGTCGTTCTCTTATCTTTTTCTAAACCGGGCGCTTGACCGCTGGTTCTCGCAGATACCGCAAAGCGTTATTCAACAAGCCCGAAATCTCGAACAGCAGTCGGTCAATAACTCGCTTGCGGAACTCGAACGCCTTGGACGCGAGCAGCAGACCATTCGCCGTATCGCCTTGTTGACCTTAGGAGTGCTGACCTTTTTGCTGATGTTTGCTTCGTCGTGG